>DATDHA010000482.1:0-1904 GCA_036521815.1 Alphaproteobacteria bacterium
ATATTCCCGGGCGTAGACAGCACCGTGGACGGCGACGACCCAGCCGATGTCGCCGGTTTGGTGCGGCCGGAGGAGGTAGGGTGCTGTTGCTTCGGGCTTTGCACCGAGGAGGCGCTCGATCGCGTCCATCGCCGCGACCAGGCGATCCTGCTCGTCCAACGAATGCGCGCCGAGCATGGCGCCGATCTCGTCGCGCGCAAGCACCTCGAGGGGGGCGAACGTCCGGCGTCCTTCGTCGGTGAGGCGCAGCAGGCTCTGCCGGCCGTCGGCCTCGGAGTGCACCTTCTCGATGAGGCCAGCCTTCGCGAAGCCGGCGAGAATTCGGCTCAAATAGCCGGCATCGAGACCGAGGTCCCTGGCGAGTTCCCCCGCCGTCGGCCGCTCGCGGTGGGCAAGCTCGTAGAGCACGCGCGTTTGGGCCAGGGAGAACGGCGATTGCAGCAGGCCCTCATGGAGCACGCCGATCTTGCGCGTATAAAATCGGTTGAAGCGCCGAACGGCCTCGATGCGCGCTTCGACATCCCTTGCCGCCATGCCGGTAGCCCTTTCAAGCCGCGGTCGCAAATCGTTGATATCGTCAACAAGATAGTTGATTTTGTCAAGCAATAGCACTCGCCGTCTCGGCGGTAATTTTTGGCGAGCTCGGCCCTATCGCGCGCGCGCAAGTCCCAGTAAGCTCAGCCGCCGAAGCGGCAATTTCCCATCCGCCGCACGTCATCCACGAGGCCACCCGCCATGACGCTCGACCAGTCGACAATCGACGCCCTATCCGGGGTCACGACGGCATCGATCACGACGATTCTCCTGAAGAAGGGCCTGCGCAACGTCTGGCTGCGCGGCACGCGCCCGATTGCAGCCGCCCAGCCGCGAGTGGTGGGGCGCGCCTTCACCTTGCGTTTCGTGCCGGCGCGCGAAGATTTGGCGACGCCGGAGTCCTGGTCCTCGGCGCGTTCGACGCGCGGGGCGATCGAAGCGATGCCCGAAGGCTGCATTGCCGTCGCCGACGTGATGGGCGTCGTCGATGCCGGCATCTTCGGCGATATCCTGTGCGCGCGCATGAAAAGACGCAATGTTGCGGCACTCGTCACCGACGGCGTGGTGCGCGACCGTTCTGGGGTCCTCGCGACGGGTTTTCCGGTCTGGTGCCGGGGCAATGCAGCACCCCCCTCGGTCGCGGCCTTGACCTTCGTCGGGTGGCAGGAGCCGATCGGCTGCGGCGGAGTCGCGGTGTTCCCGGACGACGTGATCGTCGCCGACGACGACGGTGCTGTCGTGGTCCCCGCGGCCCTCGTCGACGAAGTCGCAAAGCTCGGCGTCGAGCAGGAGCGGCTCGAGGGCTGGATCATGCGCGAGGTCGAATCCGGCCGGAAACTACCCGGGCTCTATCCGCCCGACGCCGAAACGAAAGCGCGCTATGAAGCGGAGACCAAGCGCCGCTAATCCGGCTTGAAATCGGCGACAACTTAGGATCGATGGCGATGGAGACGATGATGCATTATCGCACGCTCGGCAAAAGCGGAATGAGGGTCTCCCCCCTTTGCCTCGGCACGATGATGTTCGGGGGTGCTACCGACGAAGAGACCAGTCAGCGGATCGTGGCGAAGGCGCGCGACGCCGGCGTGAATTTCATCGACACCGCCGATCAATACAATGCCGGCAGGGCCGAGGAGATCGTCGGCCGCGCGATCAAGTCCGAGCGCGACGCTTGGATCGTCGCCACCAAGGCGGCCAATATCATGGGGCCGGGGCCCAATCAGCGCGGCCTCTCGCGCAAGTGGCTGCACGAAGCCGTCGAGCACAGCCTGCGCCGCTTGGATACGGACTATATCGACTTCCTTTACCTCCACCGCGAGGACCACGACACCCCACTCGAGACAACGGTGAACGCGGTGGCCGACATCATC
>DATDHA010000483.1:0-1778 GCA_036521815.1 Alphaproteobacteria bacterium
GAAATCTGCTGTCGCCAATTCGGAGGGCTGCGTAAATTCGGCATCATGGCGCGATAACAAGCGAAAGAGGGAGCAGCGTGGCCGAGTTTTTTGACCTTACGGGCAAAGCCGCGATTGTCACCGGCGCATCGAGTGGGCTTGGGCGCCACTTCGCGGTGACGCTCGCGCGCCAGGGTGCGAAGGTGGCACTCATGGGCCGGCGGATCGAGCTTCTGAGGGAACTTGCCAGGGAAATCGAAGGCTTTGACGGGCGCGCCGTCCCGATTGGCGCTGACGTGGCGCGCGCCGAGAGCGTCCGCGAGGCTGTGGCCACCGCCGAGACCGAGCTTGGCCCGATCAGCATACTCGTCAACAACGCGGGTGTGGCGATCGCGAAGGCCGTCCTGGACATATCGGAAAAGGACTGGGACCAGATCATCGACGTCAACCTGCGCGGCGCTTGGCTCATGGCGCAGGAGGTCGCGAAGCACATGGCGCGTCTCGGTCATGGCGGCTCCATCGTCAACATCGCGTCGATTACCGCCTTCCGTGTCGCCGGGCAGCTTTCGGCCTATGCGGCGACCAAGGCAGCCCTCGTGCAACTTACCAATTCCATGGCGCTCGAACTGGCGCGCTACAAGATCCGCGTGAACGCGATAGCGCCGGGATATATCGAGACGGACATCAACCGCGATTTTTTCGCAAGTGCCGCCGGGCAGGCGATGATCAAGCGCGTGCCCCAGCGCCGGCTCGGCGCACCCGAGGACCTCGATGGCGCTCTTCTCCTGCTCGCCTCGGACGCGTCATCCTATATGACCGGCAGCACCATCGTGGTGGACGGTGGGCATCTTCACTCCCCGCTTTGAGACGAAGTTGAATTCGACATCAAGACAAGGAATCTGACGATGGACTTCACCCTTTCGCCCGAGATCGAAGGCTACCGCAAACATATCCGCACCTTCGTCGACGAACACGTGATCCCCGTCGAGTCCGATCCGGCCGCGCGCGACGAGCACGAAAATATCGCCGCCGAGCCGCTCAAGGCGTTGCGCGACAAGGCGCGCGCCGCCGGACTCTGGTGCTTCCAGATGCCGAAGTCGCGCGGCGGCATGGGTGTCGGCATCGTCGGAATGGCCGCGTGCTACGAGGAGATGGCGCGATCGATCTTCGGCCCGCTCGTCTTCAATTGCATGGCGCCCGACGATGGAAACATGATCGTGCTCGAGAAGGTCGGCACGGAAGCTCAGAAAGAGCGCTGGCTGCGGCCGATCGTCGACGGCAAGGTGCGCTCCTCGTTCGCCATGACCGAGCCCGATTCGGGTGCGGGCTCCGACCCGCTCGGCATGATGAAGACGCGTGCTGTGAAATCGGGCGGCAAGTGGGTCGTGAATGGCCACAAATGGTTCATCACCGGTGCCGATGGTGCCGCTCATTTCATCCTTTTGGCGCGAACTTCGGACGATCCGCGCAAGGGTTTGACCGCGTTCCTCTTCCACAAGGACCAGCCCGGCTGGCGCATCCTGCGCCGCATTCCGATCATGGGACCGGAGGAACATGGCGGGCATTGCGAGCTCAAATTCGAGGGCCTCGAAATCCCGGAGGAGAATGTCCTGATGGGCGTCGGGGACGGGATGAAGGTCGCTCAAATTCGCCTCGGCACCGCGCGGCTCACCCATCGCATGCGCTGGCTCGGCTGGTCGAAACGCGCGCTCGAGATCGCGAGCGGCTACGTCGCGACGCGCGAATCGTTCGGCGCCAAGCTCATCGAGCATGAGGGGGTTCAATGGTTGATGGGCGAG
>DATDHA010000484.1:0-7879 GCA_036521815.1 Alphaproteobacteria bacterium
AGACCAACACCTTTGTCACCGACTTCGACGAGTTCCAGAAGTGCGCCGACATCCGCATGCGCTATCTCGGGGTGGCGACCCCGACCAGCACGACCGTCGGCGTCACCCGTCTCGCCGGACCCGATTTCATGATCGAGATCGAGGCCGTCGCCGTCGTCAACTCCTGAGAATCGGGTCCGGAACGACGCCGGTGCGGCGGCCCGGCAAACCGCTGCCCTATACCGGAGCCGCGACCTTTCGGCACGGCAACACCGTATTTCGCGAGCAGCGCCTTGGCTTGATATTCGTGGATATTCATCCTTGGCGTCCCTCAGTCACTGAGCTTATCAGCACTTGCCAATGGCGATCCTGTCGAATGCCGCGAACGGCCGATCGCGGCGAGGATTTTCTCTACGAGGCCGCAGCTTTTGCCATGATGCCCTTGGCCGCTTCGACGAGGCTCTTCACCGCGGCGACGGACTTGTCGAACATCGCGCGCTCGGGTGCCGTAAGCTCGATCTCGACGATACGCTCGATCCCGCCCTCGCCGATGACGACGGGGACGCCGACATAGAGCCCCTTGACCCCATATTCGCCGTTGAGCATGGCGGCACACGGGATTAATCGCTTTTTGTCTTTCAAGTAGGATTCCGCCATCGAGATGGCGCTTGCCGCCGGCGCATAGAACGCCGAGCCGCTCTTCAAGAGGCCGACGATCTCGGCGCCGCCGTCACGGGTGCGCTGGACGATCTGGTCGAGCCGTGCTTGCGAGAGCCAACCCATTTTCACGAGATCGGGAAGCGGGATGCCGGCGACCGTTGAATAGCGCACGAGCGGGACCATCGTGTCGCCATGGCCGCCGAGCACGAACGCCGTCACGTCCTCGACCGAAACCTTGAGTTCCTGCGCGAGGAAATAGCGAAAGCGCGAAGAATCGAGAACACCCGCCATTCCGACGACGCGGTTCGCGGGAAAGCCGGTCACCTCGCGCATCACCCACACCATCGCATCGAGCGGGTTGGTGATGACGATCACGAACGCTTTGGGCGCATGTTTCTTGATGGCGTTGCCGACCGTCTGCATGACGCCTGCATTGATGCCGATCAGGTCGTCGCGGCTCATGCCCGGCTTGCGCGCGACACCGGCGGTGACGACGATCACGTCCGAGCCCGCGACAGCGCTGTAGTCGGTCGAGCCGCTATAGGTTGCATCGAAACCCTCGACCGGTGCCGCTTGGGCGATGTCGAGCGACTTGCCCTGGGGCATGCCGTCGACCTGGGGGATGTCGACGAGAACGACGTCGCCAAGCTCCTTCAAACCGGCGAGAAGTGCCAGCGTGCCGCCAATCTGGCCAGCACCGACGAAGGCGATCTTGCTGCGTGCCATGGGATATCCCTCGTGAAAGGCTCGAAATGCCGCTGGCGCGCCGCCCCGATATTCCGGGGCCGCCCGGAGCCACGCGTGGTTGGCATCGAGAGATGCTTGAGTAGCGCGATTTCGGCCGCAGGGCAAGGGGCAGCGGACGGCAAAATAGGCCGAAAAGCTTCCAATTTGTGACGTTCTGGAACGAGTGGTCGGATTTCCCGGAGGCAACCGGCGGGCGGCAATTTACATGACAGTGACCATGCTGGCTCGAAAAGACATCGAGGCGCGACACCGACGAGAACCAGCGGAACGCCCGGAACGCCCCGGCTCTTGAAGATGCGCGGTTTGCGCCCGAAATCCGAGGCGCAGATCATTAGGAGCTCCTTCGCCCACCCTCACGTCAAATGCGTCTGCTCGAGATATTCAGCACTCTGCATCTCGATGAGCCGCGAGGCCGTGCGGCGGAAGAGCAAGGCCACGTCGCCTGTCGGGCAAATCTGGTCGGGCTCCGCATCAGCTGCGCAAATGAGGTGGACGCGATGCTCGTAAAGCTCATCGATCAGGGTAACGAGGCGCTGCGCCTCGTTGCGCCGCTCGGGGCCGAGCCGGGGGATGCCGTCGACGATCACGGTGCGGAAATGCTGGGCGATCGCCAGAAAATCGGCAGCACCGAGCGGGGACTGGCAAAGTTCCTTGAAGGTGAATTGCGCGACCCCCTTGGCGGCCCGCGCAACCGTCAAGCCACGCCCATGGAACGTGAGGACCTCCGGCTTGACCGGCGCACCATCAGCCAAGAGTGCAAAGGCCGAATCGAGTGCCGCAGTCGCAGCGGCACCGAGGGGCGTGTGGTAGATGCGCATCCCCCTCATGCGCCGGCGGCGCCAATCGACGCCACCCTCGAGATGGAGGACGTCGAGCCTTTCCTTAAGGAGAGCGATGAAGGGCAGGAACAGCTCGCGCTGGAGCCCATCCTTGTAAAGCTCGTCGGGTGCGAAGTTCGACGTCGCGACCACGACCACGCCCGACTGGAATAGCGCTTCGAAGAGGCGGCCGAGGATCATCGCGTCCGCGATGTCGTTGACCTGGAACTCGTCGAAGCAAAGAAGCCACGTCTCCTCCGCAAGCTCGGCGGCAAGCGGGCCGATCGGCTCCCCCTTCGCGGTCCGGCGAAAGCGGTGCATGCGCTCATGCACTTCGAGCATGAAGGCGTGAAAATGCACACGGCGCTTCTGTTCGACATTTACATGCTCGAAGAAGAGGTCCATGAGCATGGATTTGCCGCGCCCGGGATCGCCGAAGAGATAGAGGCCCTGGGGTGGGGTTTCTCTTCGCCGCGCTAATCCGAGGCGTGCCTTCCAGCCCGCACCGTTCCCGGCGGGGCGATAGCCCGAGAGGGCGTGCGCCAGGCTCTGGAGCTTTTCCGCCGCGAGAAGCTGTGCGGGATCGGGATCGAGCTTTCCAGCCTGGCGCAGCGCGCGGTAGCTGGACAAAGGTCCTGGAGAGCCGGGTCCGTCGATCATCGCTATGGCGTGGGCGTCAAATCGGCGGCACCCCGCCTCGATGGGCGGCCGCTCGACCGATGCAGGCGGGATGGAAGCCGGCCGCTTGTCAACGCCCGCCCGACACGCGCACGCTCGTGCCCACGACGTACGATGCGGCGTCGGAGAGGAGCCACATTATCGCTTCGGCGACCTCGTCCGCACTACCCTCGCGCCCGATCGGCACCATCGGCCCCATCTGCTTCAGCCGATCGGGCAACCCGGCGGCGGCGTGGATCTCCGTATCGATCAAGCCGGGTGCGACTGCGTTCACGCGGATGCCCTCGCGCGCAACCTCGCGGGAGAGGCCGATCGTGAGCGCCTCGATCGCCCCCTTCGATGCGGCGTAGTGCACGAACTCGCCCGGCGTGCCGAGGAAGGCCGCCATCGAGGAGAGGTTGACGATGGCGCCCCCCTTCCCGCCATGCGCGGTCGACATGCGCCTGACCGCCTCGCGCGCGGCAAGGAAAGCGCCGAGGACGTTGATGTCGAAGACCTCGCGCAAGGTCTCGATCGGCACGTCGGCGACCCTGCTCGCCCGGCCGACGATGCCTGCGTTGTTGACGAGTCCCGTGACGGGCCCGAGCTTCCGCTCGGCCTCGTCGAAAAGACGCACCACGTCGGCCTCCCTGGCGACATCGCCCTGCACGGCGAGCGCACGGCCGCCCCCGTCGGCGATCCTGCGGACGACGTCCTGAGCCGCCTTCTCGTTGGCGCGGTAATTGACGCATACGGCATAGCCGCGCGCGCCGGCCATGCGCGCGACCGCGGCACCGATGCCGCGGCTTCCTCCTGTGATGACAAGCGTTCCGCTCATGTGCGTCCCGTCCCCTGAAAAGCGATGTGGCTATGACGAGATAGCCTTGCCAGCCGAACTCGGCAAGCACCGTAACGCCACCCCTCTTCGCATGTCCCGCCCAGGCGCAAGCGAGCGAGGCCATCCCGCCCGCCTCGCCCTCGAGCACTTCGCGACCGGCCGTGGTGCTGGGGCCGACAGTGCTGTAACGTTGCGGGCGAGCCAGCCATCAAGGAGGCGGGGATGGACGAAGACGTCTTCAATATGGAAGTGCGCAAGTTCCTCAAGGTCGTGGGAGTCACGTCCCAACGCGAGATTGAGGACGCCGTGCGCAAGGCACTCGCCGCAAAGAAGCTCAGCGGCAAGGAAGCGCTCACGATCAAGGCCGTGCTTACGATCGAGAAGGTCGGCTTGAGTCACGAGATCGAAGGCACCATCAAGCTCGCGTGAATCCGTTAGCGTTCGAGTGACAGCATGAGGTCCGCCACCTCGTGCGCCATGGGATCGTCGGTCGATTGCAGGCCCGCGATCGTGCCGCGCCGGTCGGCCTCGCTCTTGATCTGGTTGAGCTTGTACTTGCCTTCGATGCGCTCGATCGGCATCTCGAAGGCGATCACACCGCGCCGCAGGGTGTCGAGATAGCTTGCCGGCTGGCTCGATAGCTGCCACGGCCGCTCGAATCCGCTCTCGTAGAGTTTCACCATGCGATCGAGGAGTGCATGGACCACATTCTGGTCCTCGGTGGCGCGCGGCGTTCCGTAAGCATGCACGGCGGTATAAAGCCACGTCGGCACGACGTTTGGGCGGTTATACCAGGAGGGCGAGACATAGGCGTGCGGGCCCGTAAAGATCGCGAGTGCCGGCGTCTTGGCGTCGAATATCCCGCCGTGGGGATTGGCGCGCGCGACGTGCCCGACGATGGTGCCGTTCGGCCCGCGATCGCGATCGACGAGAAGTGGGAGGTGCGTGGCGAAGGGGGCGCCGTCGAGCGTGCCGAAGAGGACTGCGAAGCTATTGCGCTCCATGAAGTCGTGGAGGGTCGGGAGGTCCTCCACCTCGAAGCCTTTCGGGATGTACATCGTTCGTTTCTCCGATAGCGCCAGCCGCGGGTCAGCGCCATTAAATCGCGGGCGTGAGGCTTATCGCCGAAGCGGCCCTGGCGAAAGTACCACTTTTCGCCATGCGGCGAACCACTTCACATCAGTAATTGCAGCGCCGGGGTCATTGCAGTGGCGGAGGTACGGCCGTCCGGCCAACCCGCCCGCCCACGCCCGGGGGAAACCGCCCTCAACGGCGCGCCACCATCATCATCTTGATCTCGGCGATGGCCTTCGCGGGATTGAGGTGCTTGGGGCAGGCCTTGGCGCAATTCATGATCGTGTGGCAGCGGTAAAGGCGGAAAGGATCTTCGAGCTGATCGAGCCGCTCGCCCGTCGCCTCGTCGCGGCTGTCCGACAGCCAGCGATGGGATTGTAAAAGTGCGGCCGGCCCAAGATAGCGCTCGCTGTTCCACCAATAGCTTGGGCAGGCCGTCGAGCAGCATGCGCAGAGGATGCATTCATAGAGACCGTCGAGCTTGGCGCGGTCATCGGGCGTTTGAAGGCGCTCCCGATCCGGTGGCGCCGTCGCGGTCTTGAGCCAAGGTTCGATCGAAGCGTGCTGCGCGTAGAACTGCGTGAGGTCGGGTACGAGGTCCTTGACGACCGGCATGTGGGGGAGCGGGTAGATTTTGACGTCGCCCTTCACATCCTCGATCGGCTTGGTGCAGGCGAGCGAATTGGTCCCGTCGATATTCATCGCGCATGAGCCGCACACGCCCTCGCGGCAGGAGCGACGGAAGGTAAGTGTACTGTCGACCTCGTTCTTGATCTTGATGAGGGCGTCCAGCACCATGGGTGCGGTATCCGCGAGGTCGAGGGTATAGCTATCGATGCGCGGATTCTCGCCCTCTTCCGCCGACCAGCGGTAAATCTTGAAGGTCCTGGGCCGCTTCGCCTTCGCGGGTGCGGGATGGGTCTTCCCCGGATGGACTTTCGAGTTGGCGGGCAATGCGAATTCGGCCATCGAAACTTTCCTTTGCGTAAAGCGCGCACCCATTCACGCCGTCTTTAGCCCTGGCACTTCAAAGTGTGTCGTACCTCAATAGACCCTGGCCTTGGGCGGGAAGGACTGTACCTCGTTCGTCATCGGTTGCATATGCACGGGCCGGTCCGAGAGGCGCACCTTGTTCTTGTCGTCGAGCCAGACGAGGCTGTGCTTGAGCCAGTTCACGTCGTCGCGATCGGGGTGATCCTCGCGCGCGTGGGCGCCGCGGCTTTCGGTCCGCGCGGCGGCCGAGGCGATCGTGCACATCGCCTGGACGAGCAGGTTCTCAAGCTCGATCGTTTCCGCAAGATCGCTGTTCCAGATCATCGAGCGGTCGCTGACTTTGAGGTCAGCGAGCCTGGCAACGCATTCTTCGATTTTCTTGACGCCAACGGAGAGCACCTGGCCGGTGCGGAACACGGCGCAATCGTTCTGCATCACCCGTTGCATCTCGAGGCGCAGCTTGGCTGTGGGTGTGGAGCCATCGGCGTGACGCAAGCGGTCGAGGCGCGCCAACGAAGCATCGCCGGCCCCCTTGGGCAGCGGACGCCGCCGCTCGCCCGGGGTCACAAGCTCGACCGCGCGGTTGGCCGCCGCACGCCCGAACACCACGAGATCGAGGAGCGAGTTTGAGCCGAGCCGGTTGGCGCCGTGCACCGAGACGCAGGCCGCCTCGCCGATCGCCATGAGGCCGCGCACGGTATGGTCGGGATTGCCGTCGACGCGCGTGAGGACCTCGCCGTGATAGTTTGTCGCAATGCCGCCCATGTTGTAATGGCACGTCGGCAATACGGGTATCGGTTCCTTCGTGACGTCGACGCCTGCGAAAATCTTCGCGGTCTCGGAAATGCCGGGAAGCCGCTCATGCAGGATCTTGGGATCGAGATGCTCGAGATGGAGCAGGACGTGATCCTTGTTCGGGCCGCACCCGCGCCCCTCGCGGATCTCGATCGTGCTTGCGCGGCTCACCACGTCGCGCGAGGCAAGGTCCTTCGCATGGGGCGCATAACGCTCCATATAGCGCTCGCCCGCCGAATTCGTGAGATAGCCGCCTTCGCCGCGCGCGCCCTCCGTGATGAGACAGCCCGCACCATAAATGCCGGTCGGATGGAACTGGACGAACTCCATGTCCTGGAGCGGCAGGCCCGCGCGCAGGACCATCGCGTTGCCGTCGCCCGTGCAAGTGTGCGCGGAGGTGCAGGAGAAATAGACCCGCCCATAGCCGCCGGTGGCGACGATAACGAGGGCCGCGTTGAAGCGATGGATCGTGCCGTCGTCGAGGTTCCAGGCCATGACGCCGCGGCAGGCACCATCGTCGTCCATGATGAGATCGGTCGCGAAATACTCGATGAAGAATTCCGCCTGGCGCTTCAGCGCCTGGCCGTAGAGCGTGTGGAGGATCGCATGGCCGGTGCGGTCGGCCGCAGCACACGTGCGCTGGGCGATGCCGTCGCCGAATTTCGTCGTCATGCCGCCGAACGGGCGCTGGTAGATTCTGCCCTCGGGCGTGCGGGAGAAGGGCACGCCGTAATGCTCAAGCTCGATCACCGCCGGAACCGCCTCGCGGCACATATATTCGATCGCGTCCTGGTCGCCCAGCCAGTCGGAGCCCTTGACGGTGTCGTACATGTGCCAGCGCCAATCGTCCTCGCCCATGTTGCCGAGGGCTGCACTAATACCGCCCTGGGCGGCGACGGTATGGCTGCGTGTCGGGAACACTTTGGTCACGCAGGCGGTCTTGAGGCCCTTTTCGGCGATGCCGAGCGTGGCGCGAAGACCGGCACCACCGGCGCCTACGACCACCACGTCGTAGTCATGGTCGACGATCTCGTACGCTTTTGACATCAGCCGTGGACTCCGAATGCGAGCTTCAGAATTCCGAAGATGGCGCCCGCCGCAAGCAACACCGCAAGAAACTTGATGCCGACAATGCTCGCGAGCTTGCGCCCCTCATGGTGAACGTAATCCTCGATCACCACTTGAAGCCCGAGCTGGGCATGATGGAACGTGGCACCGACGAGAACGATCGACAGTACCGCGTTGAGCGGATGCGCGAACCAGGCGGCGACGACATCGAGCCCGGCACCCGTGAGCCTCACCATGGAATAGATGAACC
>DATDHA010000485.1:0-5274 GCA_036521815.1 Alphaproteobacteria bacterium
GGGCAAAGGGCGGGTGCAGCTTCAGGTGCTGGCGGCGCGCAGCACACCCCTGTATGGTTGCGCGCACGACCGGCATTGAAAGGCGCAAGCGGAGGCGGGCGCTTGGCGCGACGCGGCACATTGTTCTTGGTGGCGGGCCCGAGCGGGGCTGGCAAAGACTCGCTCATCGCGGCGGCGCGCGCGGCATTCGCCGAGGACCCGCACTACGTCTTCCCGCGCCGTCACATCACCCGGCCCGAGGATGCGGGCGGGGAGGACCATATCGAAGTTTCGCCTGCGGTATTCGAAATCGCCAAGCGCGAGGGCGCCTATAGCCTCACTTGGCGTAGCCATGGCCTCTCCTACGGCATACCCGTGGGCATCGAGGAGGCTCTCTCGGATGGCAGCTCGGTCGTCATCAATGTCTCGCGCGCGGTCTTGGACGAGGCGCGCCGACGCTTCCAGCCGGCGAAGGTCGTCCTCGTAACCGCACCTCCGCGCGTGCTGGCCGAACGGCTCTCCGTCCGCGGCCGGGAGAGTGCCGCCGATGTCATCGAGCGCATCGAGAGAGCGCACTACGCTCCGCCATCCGGCCCCGACGTGGTCACGATCGATAATTCCGGCAAGCTCGCGGACGCGGCCAAGGCGTTCATCGCGGCCCTATGCAGCGAGGGCCGGAACTAGTGTACGGGGTCTAGCAATCCGTTCCCTTTTGTCATGCCCGCGAAGGTGGGCATCTGTCCTTTCCATCATGCCCGCGAAGGTGGGCATCTGGCCTTTCCGTCATGCCCGCGAAGGCGGTCATCTAGGGCCCTGGATTCCGGCTTTCCGCTTCGCTCCGGCCGGAATGACGTCGCAAAAAGGGCTTATCCGTTGAAGGCAGGACTCTCGTTTCGGCTTCGCCGGCACCAGGCGTTTCCCGGCACCAGGCGTTTCCGGGCACCAAGCGTTTCGGGCCGTGCTGTGCTTTCCGGATCGTTGGCCGGTGCCGGCGCCTGCCGGTGGCCGTTACGCCCGCCCGCTTGCGTGACGCAGAAGGCGGCGCGCCCGAGCCTCGCCCCCCATGCGCTCACGGAGCCAGGCGGTGAGGATTTCGTGTGGAACCGGCGGTGAGACGAGATAGCCCTGTATGGCGGCGCACCCCGCTTTGCGAAGGAAGTCGTACTGCAGCGCCGTCTCGACCCCTTCGGCGACGATGCGAAGGCCGAGGCTACGCCCAAGCCCAATGACCGCCGTGACGATCGCGGTGTCCCACGCCTCTTTCTCGATGTTTCGCACGAAGCTCCGGTCGATCTTGAGTGTGTCGACCGGAAAGCGCTTCATTGATCCGAGCGGGAAATGACCCGATCCGAAATCGTCGATCGCGACGCGCACGCCCATCGCGATGAGTGCCGAGAGATCGGCGTTGTCGAGCTCGGCGGCAGCGCTGAAGGTCTTGTCGGCCAATTCGATCTCGAGCACGCCCGGCTCCAGCTCGTATTTTTTCAGGATTCGGATGATCGTCTCGCTTGGCGCGTGTCGCATCATCTCGCGCGCCGATAGGTTGACCGCGAGACGCTCGGGGGCGAGCCCCGCCTCCTGCCATTCGGCGAATTGGGCGCAGGCAGTGCGCAGGACCCATTCCCCAATCGGACCGATCAGTCCGCGTTGCTCCGCGAGTGCCAAGAACCGCCCCGGCATGACGATGCCCATATCCGGGTGACGCCAGCGCACCAGCGCCTCCACGCCGACGACGGCACCGGATGCGGGATCGATCTGAGGTTGATAATGGAGCACCAACTCGTCGCGCTCGAGCGTGCGGCGCAGGGAACGCTCCATGGTGAGCCGCTCGGCGGCCTCCGCCGTCATTTCTCGCGTGAAGAAATGGTAGCCACCCCTGCCCGATTGCTTGGCGCGGTACATCGCGGCGTCGGCATGGCGCAGAAGCGCACTCGGCTCCCAGCCGCAGCCCGGGAAGAGTGCGATGCCCACGCTCGCCGAGATCGAAATGTCCCGGCCCGAGGCCGCCGCCGGCGCCTTGATCGCGTCCAGCACCTTGTCGGCGATGCAAGCGATGTCGTGGCTGTTTGCAATGCCTTCGAGGACGATTGCGAATTCGTCACCACCCAACCGCGCCACCGTATCGGTGGCGCGGACGACCGTGCCGAGGCGGAGGGCGACGAGGCGAAGAAGCGCGTCCCCGATCGCGTGGCCGAATGCGTCGTTGATCGGCTTGAACCCGTCGAGATCGACGAAGAGGATCGCGACTTCCTTGTTCGTGCGCCGCGCGCGGGCGATCGCACGGTTGAGCCGGTGAAGGAATGTTGGGCGATTGACGAGACCGGTGAGCGGATCATAGGCGGCGAGTTGCGAAAGCCGTTTCTCCGTGCGGATGCGTTCAAGGGCGAAACGGACGACGCGCAATAATGCCGCGTCCGCGAGGCCGCGCACGACGCAGTCCTGCGCACCCGCCTGAAGATACGAAATCGCGGCTCGTTCATCGGCCTCAGACAGCACCGCGATGACGGCAACATCGGGGGCCACGTCGCGCAGATGCGCAACCGTCACCGGCCCCTCGGCGTCGGGCAAGCCGGGATCGAGCAGCACGGCGTGGTAGCGCTCCCTGTGCAGCTCCTCAAGTGCTGCAGCGACGCTGCCGAAGGGAACGCATGCTGAGCGCGTTCCAGCGGCCGCAAACCGGGCGGAAACCGCCTCTCCTTCGCGCATCGCGACAAGGATACGGATCGTCTCGCTTTCGCCGCGTCGAACCATTCAACGGACCCCGACATACCGGGCGCCGGCCAAAGGATCGGGCATCGCCGGAGCGGAAATGCGCTCGCAACCCTTTGCCGGCACTGCCGATTGTGCCAGCGTTCGGGAAAGAGAAGGTTAAGGGAGCTGCGGCCGGGCTTGGGAGGGGGTGTCTGGCTTCACGCGCGTGATAGATATAACACAAACCTACCGTAATTTAGCGCCCCATTTTCCTTGACTTGTCCAACTCCGGGGCGGAATTATCCGCCAAATCCTGCGTAATTGCAGACAATGAACACTGAAAAAAGGCAAAACTATGTCGAAAGTCTACGTCATTCATGAAAACGACGCCTGGACGGCGCCCCTGACGGATGCACTCGCCGAGCTGCAAATTCCGCACGAGGCTTGGCATCTCGACCGGGGATTCTTCGATCTCGCCGCCGTCCCGCCCGAAGGCCTCTTCTATAACAGGGTCAGCCCCTCATCCCACACACGCGGCCACCGTTTCGCCCCGGAATACACCGCCGCCACGCTTGCCTGGCTCGAGGCGCACGGGCGGCGCGTGGTCAACGGCAGCGGGCCGTTCCGCCTCGAACTCAGCAAGGCCGCCCAATACGCAGCACTCGCGCGTTCCGGGATCGCCGTGCCCCGCACGCTGCCGGCGGTCGGACGCGCCGAGATCGCCGCTGCGGCACGGCGGCTTGAAACGCCCTTCATCACCAAGCACAACCGTGCGGGCAAAGGGCTCGGCGTGCATCTCTTCCGCAGCGTGGCCGCACTCGAGGACTATCTCGACGGCGGCGGCTTCGAGGATTCGGTCGACGGTGTCACGCTGATCCAGCGCTATATCGAGGCACCTGCACCCTTCATCACGCGCGTCGAGTTCATCGGCCAGCGCCTCTTCTACGCCGTCAAGGTGAACACATCCGAAGGTTTCGAGCTTTGCCCCGCGGATGCGTGCCAGGTGGGCGACAGCCTCTGCCCCACGAACGATAATGGGCACTCGATCGCCGATCGCGCGGGCGGCGCGAAATTCCAACTCCTGCCGTACTTCGAGAGCGCCCTTGTCGAACGCTATGAGCGCTTCATGCGCGCGCACGGGATCGAGATCGCGGGCTTCGAGTTCATCGCTGACGCGGAAGGGAACGTCTTTACCTATGACGTCAACATGAACACGAATTACAACGCGGACGCCGAAGCGGTTGCGGGCCGCCAGGGGATGAAGGCGCTCGCGCTTTTCCTCGCGTCCGAGTTCGCGAAGTGTTGCGACGGGGTCGCGGAGAGTGCCGCCGCCTGAGGGCGCATTCATGTATCAATCGACCGGGGGCCACGCACGAGGCCGGCCCCCGCAACTTCGACTTGGCTGAACTCCGCCGATGCTCTAATCGTCAGCTTGGGTTCGTGTCCGCATGGAGATTGTTCACGCGGGTGCGCAGATCGCTGATCAGGCCATCGAGGCCGGAGCGCTGGATCACCGAGGCGAATTCCTGGCGCTGAGTGAGCGCCATGCTCACCCCCTCGACGA
Source organism: Alphaproteobacteria bacterium (assembly GCA_036521815.1). Lineage (GTDB taxonomy): Bacteria > Pseudomonadota > Alphaproteobacteria > JACZXZ01 > JACZXZ01 > DATDHA01. The sequence goes on from DATDHA010000485.1 coordinate 4,235, forward strand.
CGACGTCGATGATCTTGAGCTGGCCTTTGATTTCGCGCACGCGCCAGGCTGCCTTGAGCGGCTCCCCATCGGGCCGCTTGATCTCCGTCTCGACGAGCGCGTCACTGTCGGCAAAAGCTTGCGCATTCACGATGCTGAAGGATTCGCCCTTATAGGCGCCGAGGCGCCGGGCATAGCTGTTGAGTACCCATGTCGAGAAGAGCTGCTGATATTCCTGCTGCTGTTCCGGGGTCGCGGTGCGCCAGGAATTGCCCAGCACGAACCGGCCGATGAGGTCGAGATCGAATCCTTCCCGCACGATTTTCTTGAACTCTTCCTGATGCCGCTCCGCTTCGGCTTCGTTGTAGTTCGCAAGCATCGCCACCGCACGGCTGCCGAGATCCTGCACGAACTTCGACGCCTGTTCGGGTGAGGTACGCGCGTCGGCGGCCCGTGCGGAAACGGGGGCGGATACGGAGGCGAATCCAACGAACAGCAGAAGTGCCACAAACGGCGTGAGTAACTTGGCGCGTATCATCGTGACCTCCGTATGAAGCCTCGTCGTTCTTCTGACGAATCGGCCATCGCAACCCCCGAAATACGCCGTAGCGGCGGTTCCCCTGCGTGGATTGGCCCCGGCTCCAGAGAGAGGCGTCCACGAATTTGAGGACTGATTGCGACGGCATCAAGCTTGGCGTTCATCCTGCGGCCTCGCCGCAGCCGAGCTGCGGGCTGCAAACGAGGAACCGGATTCCCGGCATCGGCCGGAGCGAATAGCGCCAAATTCCTGATACAACGCCGAGAATTCTGCTGGCATGGCCCATTGCGTCGGATTGTACGCCGGAGTCGCGACAATTACAGGCCAAATTCGCCACCAGCCGACCCGCATTGGCGGAATGCCCCCACGGTCAAAAGCATGTCGCGGTCGCAATCGATAAGGCGATGCCACATGTTATTCCGACGTCGGCTCGCTCGCGGACGTGGCGTTGCCGGCGAATTGCCGGTTCTGTGCGCGCAGGGATTCGAGAAGTCCGCCGAACCCCTTGTTCTGCACGACCGAG
>DATDHA010000486.1:0-8350 GCA_036521815.1 Alphaproteobacteria bacterium
CGGCGGGGTGGGAGCGCGCCAACTGGTTCGCGGTAAACGGTGTCGAGCCGCACTACGTCTACAGCTACGGTCGCCAGAACTGGTTTCCCTGTGCCGCCGCCGAGCATCGCGCGGTGCGTGAGGCGGTGGCCCTTTTCGATCAAAGCTCGTTCGCGAAATTCCTCGTCGGAGGCCGAGACGCGGAGCGCGTGCTGCAGCGCATTTGCGCGAACGACGTCGCGGTACCCGTCGGGCGGATCGTCTATACCCAGTGGCTCAACGCGCGCGGCGGGATCGAGGCCGACCTCACGGTGACGCGGCTTGCGGAATCGGAGTTCATGGTCGTGACGAGTACTGCCTGCAGTGCGCGCGATTTCGATTGGCTCGGGCGTCATATCTTGGACGAATCCCACGCCTTCGCGGTAGACGTCACCTCGGGCTACGCTGTGCTTGGCGTGATGGGGCCGAGGAGCCGCGCCCTTCTCGAGAAGCTTTCCGGGGAGGATCTCTCGAACGCGGCGTTTCCCTTCGGCTCTTCGCGGGAAATCGAGATCGGCTACGCAAGGCTGCGCGCCGCACGCATCACCTACGTAGGTGAGCTTGGCTGGGAACTCTATGTTCCGACCGAGTTCGCGCGGAACGTGTTCGATGCGATCGTCAACGCGGGCGAGGGCTTTGGCCTCAAGCTCGCCGGCATGCATGCGATGGACTCATGCCGGATGGAGAAGGCTTATCGAAGCTGGGGCCACGACATCGCCGACGAGGACACACCACTCGAGGCGGGCCTAATGTTCGCGGTAAAGCTCGACAAGAACGTCGATTTCATCGGACGCGAAGCGCTCCTGCGCCAGCGGGAGAACGGTGTCGTCAAGCGCATGGCGCAGTTCGCACTCGACGATCCCGAGCCGCTTCTTTACCACAACGAGCCGATCTGGCGCGACGGCCGGATCGTCGGCCGGATAACGTCCGGTGCTTACGGCCACCATCTCGGGCGCGCTGTCGGCCTCGGCTACTTGCATGACGATCTGGGTGTCGATGCGTCCTATGTGAAAGCCGGCCGCTACGAAATCGAAGTCGCGGGCGTGCGCCACGCGGCAACAGCAAGCCTCGAGCCGCTCTACGATCCGAGGGGCGTCCGGATCAGGGGTTAGGCGGGAGCAAAACGCCGCGAGGGACCGAGCCCGACTGCACCCGACGAGCCTTGGACAGGTCCGGTTCCTCGGCTCAAATCAGCGCATCGTCGGCATGACGAACTCGGCGCCCGCCCGGATGCCCGTCGGCCAGCGGGAGGTGACCGTCTTCATGCGCGTATAGAAGCGCACCCCTTCCGGCCCATGGATATGGTGGTCGCCGAACAGCGAGCGTTTCCAGCCGCCGAACGAATGGAACGCCATCGGCACCGGGATCGGCACGTTGACGCCCACCATGCCGATCCGCGCGCGCGCCGCGAAGTCCCGGGCGGCGTCGCCGTCGCGGGTGAAGATCGCGGTGCCGTTGCCGAACTCGTGCACGTTCACGAGGCCGAGTGCCGATTCATAATCCTTGCTCCGCACGACCGAGAGCACGGGGCCGAATATCTCCTCCTTGTAGATACGCATCTCGGGCTTCACCTCGTCGAAGAGGCAGCCGCCAATGAAATACCCGTTCTCGTAGCCCTGCAGCTTGACGTTGCGACCGTCGACGGCGAGCTTCGCACCCTCCTTCACGCCGAAATCGACGTAGCCTTTCACGCGCGCGTACGCCTCCTTGGTGACAAGCGGGCCCATTTCCGCTTCGGCGTCCGTGTAGGGCCCGATCTTGAGGTTGCGCACCCGCGGCGCAAGCCGCTCCATCAGCGCGTCACCTGCATTTCCGACGGCGACGGCGACGGACACCGCCATGCACCGCTCTCCCGCCGAACCATAGGCCGCCCCCATCAGCGCGTCGGTGGCCTGTTCCATGTCGGCGTCCGGCAGCACGATCATATGGTTCTTGGCCCCGCCAAGCGCCTGGACGCGCTTATTGTGCGAAGTACCGGTGTGGTAGACATATTCGGCGATCGGCGTCGATCCGACGAAGCTCACGGCTTCGATGCCGGGATGGGCGAGAATGGCGTCGACCGCGGCCTTGTCGCCATTGACGACGTTGAGGACACCTTCGGGCACGCCCGCTTCGATCATAAGTTCCGCGAGCAGGAGCGGGGTCGAGGGATCGCGCTCGGACGGCTTGAGGACGAACGTGTTTCCGCAAGCAATCGCAACCGGGAACATCCACATGGGCACCATGGCCGGAAAATTGAACGGCGTGATGCCGGCGACGACGCCAAGGGGCTGGCGCATCGAATAGCTGTCGACGTTGGTGCCGACATTCTCGGTGAACTCGCCCTTGAGGAGTTGGGGGATGCCGCAGGCGAACTCCACGACCTCGATGCCGCGCGTTACCTCGCCCGTCGCGTCGCCAAGCACCTTGCCGTGCTCCGATCCGATGAGACGCGCAAGCCTGTCGCGGTTCTTCTCGAGGATCTCCTTATAGCGGAACATCGCCCGCGCACGAACGAGGGGCGGAGTTACGGCCCATTTCGGGAATGCCGCCTTCGCACTCTCGACCGCGGCGTCGACCTCTGCGGCGTTGGCAAGCGGTAGGCGTGCCGTGACCTCGCCCGTCGCGGGGTTGTACACGTCGGAAAAGCGGCCGCTCTTGCCGGCCACGGCCTTCCCGCCAAAGAAATGGTTGAGCTGTTTTGGCATCTGATTTTCCTCCCGGGCACGCCGTCCGTTGTTGCCCGCACTTTAAGCGCGAACGGGCCGTGGGCCAACAGCTCTCGTCGATATGCACCTTCGGCTATCCGCCGGCATTTGAGGACCGCGCTTCTGGCAAGCGAAAGGCGCATAGGGCCGCGATCGCGCCGCCGAGGCCAAGGGCGCCAAAAGCCCAGCCCCAGCCGGTGCCGGGGGCATTGCCGCCTTGGCCCGCTAGATCGAGGATGGCGCCGAACGCGATCGGGGAAATGGCACCAGCACCGAACCCGAGAATGGAGCGCAAGGCGAGCAGCCTGCCGAGATAGCCAGGGGGTGCCGCCTCCGTCATCGCCGTCGAGAGCACGGGCGAATCGCCGAGTGCGAGGAAGCCATACAGGCCCGTGAGCGCGACAAGCACGTAAATCGGCGCGCCGAGCGTCCAGCCGAAAACGAAGGAGCAGGCGGCGCCGGCTGCGGCAACGGCGACGAGCACACGCTTTCGGCCGATGCGATCGGATGCCCGGCCCATGGCAGCGGATGCACCCACACCGCAGAAGTGAAGGAAGGCTGCGACCCACAGACCCGGCTGGCCCCGTCCGCCGCTTCCGCCCAAACTGGCGACCAGAAAGGCGGGCGCCCACGCCCACATGCCGAGCAGTTCCCAGGTATGGGCCGCGTAGCCGATTGTCAGCAGGCGCGAGCTGCGGTCGCGCAGGATCTCGCCCCACCCGACCTGCTTTGCGGCGCGCGGATGGATGAGATTGCGCGTGTGGCGCAGCGCAGCGGCGGTCAGGAAGAGTGCCGCAACCGGCCCGAGGGCGCAGGCCGCGAAGGCTGCTTGGTATCCGTAGATACGCAGACCCAACCAACTCGCCAGGATCGACCCGGCATAGCCGAGCGACGAACTCGCCAGCAGCCATCCGACCGCACGACCACGACGCTCCGCGACAACGCGCTCCGAAATGAGCATGATCGCCGGCGTGTATGTCCCACCCTGCGCGAGACCGACGAGCGCTATGAGGATCAGGCCCGAAATGTGCGAGCGCGCAAGAAGGGCGAAAGCGATGCTCGTGGCGGCGGTGAACCAGGTCGAGACGAGCATCACCCTTTTGGCGCCGACCCGGTCGGCGAGCCACGACGTCAGCAGCAGCGAGACCGCGAAGGAGAGGTTCAGTGCCGCTTGAACGCCACCGCCCTCCACCGCATTCATGTTCCACGCCGCAAGCAGAACCGGCAGGCATGCCGAATAGGTCATATAGAGGAGCGAGGTGCCCGCACGTCCGAGGCAGAGCAGGGCGAGCCACCGGCGCTCCGTAATCGGCGGGATGGGATTATCTCCGTTGGGTGGATGCGGCTCGGCGGTCATCGCCGCTCGCGGAGGAGGCGCCCCGCTCTCGTGGGCAACGAGGCGAGCTTACCCGTCATGGCCACGCGCACCTCTCATGAGCTGACTGCGTTTACGTCGCCGCGCATCATCCAGCGCCGATAAACCGATTTCGAGGGCGCCACAAGGCCACCCATATAGCTCCGCATGAGCAGAATGACGACAAGTGCCAAGATCACCATATCCCACTCGCCGTATTTCTGAAGGAAGGTGGTCAGGATCTGGATCGGTGCCGCACCGACCAGAGGGCCTGCGAAGGACCCGAGGCCGCCCACGACCACCATGATGATGAGCTTTGCCATTTCGTTGAAGTCGGCGATATCGGGGCTGAGGACGAGCACGTAATGCGCGTAGAAGGCGCCCGCGAGACCGGCGAAGGCGCTCGAAACGGTGAACACCATCACCTTCACCCGCGTCGTGTCGACGCCGAGGCTTTGGGCGCGGAGCTCGTCGTCCTTGATCGCCCGCATGAAATAGCCGAGTGGCGAGCGGATAAGGAGATACATGGCCACTACCGACACGATCGTGAGTGCGGCGAACGTGTAATAATATGCCGTCGGCTGAACATTGCCATAGAGCGGTGGAACGCTCAGGCCGAGTGCCCCGCGCGTGAACTTGAAGTCGGCGGCGAGCAGGATGTGGATCGTTTCCGCAAAGGCCCAGGTCGCGATCGCGAGATAGATCGCGCGCAACTTCAGGACCAGCCGGCCGAGCGCATAGCCGAGCAGGGCCGCAAGGGCCACCGCGGCAGGTATGCTGAGCCAAATCGGCGCCTTGTAATGATAGATGAGGAGGCCGGTCGTATAGGCGCCGATGGCGGCGAATCCCTGGTGTGCGAGGGAGAATTGCCCCGTGAATCCAGCCAGCAGGTTCCAGCTTGCCGCGAGGATCGTGTAATAGAGGCTGGTGGTCAGCACATGGACCGCGAAACTGCTAGCAAATTGCGGCAAGACCGCGAGTATCGCCGCCGCCGCGGCAGTCACGAGGCCGACGCGCTTCCAGTCGACGAGGGCGAACATCCCGCTTCTCATCCGAGAAGGCACTCCTGGATCAAGGCGCGGACCCGCGTTTCGCCGAATTCGCTTGGCGGCCCCTCCGCCTTGATGCGGCCGAGATTGACCATGTAGACGTAGTCCGCATGCTTGATCGCGTCTTCGATGTTCTGGTCGACGAGGAGGATCGTGGCTCCTATCGAGTGCCGCGCGGTCTCGAGCAACTCATAGACCTGATCGACGAGGTTGGGGGCGAGCCCGGCGGTCGGCTCGTCGACAAGCATGAGCGCGGGGTCTGTCATCATCTCGCGAGCGACCGAAAGCATGCGGCCTTGGCCACCGGATAGATCGCCCGCACGGCTTCGCCGCCGCTCGGCAAGGATTGGAAAGATGCCGTAGATCTTCTCGATCTGTGTAGCGAGGCGCCGTTTATCTTTGCGGAAGATCCACCCACCCATCCGGAGGTTTTCCTCGACGCTGAGATTGGGGAAGGTATTGATCTCCTGAGGCACGTAACTGACGCCGAGTGCCTTGACCGCGTAGGGCTGGATATTTTCGATCCGTTGGCCGCGAAATCGCACCTCGCCGCGATGGGGCGGAAGGAAGCCGAAGATCGAGCGCAGCAAGGTGGATTTTCCCGCCCCGTTTGGCCCGATCACCAGCGTGAGGCTGCCGCTCGTGACGGCGAGGCTGAGGCCCTGGAGGATATCGACGCCCGGCTGATAGGCGGCACAAAGCTCGTCCACCTCGAGAAGCCGTTCGGCACTCATGCGAGCGCCTTGCCGAGATATGCCGCGATCACGTCCGCGCGCGCCGCGACCTCCTCGAGGGCACCCTCTGCGGCCACGCGGCCTTCGATCATGACCGTGATTTTCCGGCAGAGCCGCCGCATCACGGCCATCTCGTGACTCACGATGACGAATGTAACGCCGCGAGCGCTGTTCTCATGGACGATGAGATCGACGATCGAGTCCTTGACGATCGGGTTGATTCCGGCGAACGGCTCGTCGAGAACGTAGCATTTGAGTTCCGGCACCATGAAGCCGCAGCAGACCTGAAGCAGGGCGCGCTGTCCGCCCGAAAGACCCTTGGCCGGCAAATCCCTGAGCCGGCCAAGCTTCACGAGTTCGAGGAACTCGTTGGCCCGCGCGATGCCGGCCGTGAAATCGACGCCCTTGCCCCGCGCGCGCGCCATGTAGGGCAGGAGCAGATTGTCGAAGACCGACAGATTGCCGAAGAGGCGGCAGACCTGGAAGCTGCGCAAGAGGCCGCGGCGGGCGATCTCGTGCGGTTCAAGCCCCGCGATACTCTCGCCCTCAAGGCGTATGTCGCCAGAACTCGGCGCGTGGATCCCAGTGATAAGGTTGCAGAGCGTTGTCTTGCCGGCTCCATTCGGTCCGATGAGGCCGCGGATTTCACCGCGCTCGACCGAAAGTGTTACGCCGGTATTTGCGGCGAGACCGCCGAAGTTCTTGGAAAGCCTTTCAGTTGCGAGGAGTGGCGCCATGGAAAATTCGTCGCGCTCAGGCCTGGCGCGTCCGCTCGCCGAAGAGTCCGGACGGGCGAAACAGTAGGACAAGAAGCACGAGCAGGAAGCCATAGGCATTCTGATAGGGCGAAGAGATGAACGCGGCACCGAGGCTCTCCACGATCCCGAGCAGGAGGCCGCCGACCAATGCGCCTGGGATGGAGCCCAATCCGCCGATCACGATGATCTCGAAGCCCTTGACCGTGGTGACGACGCCGTTCGTCGGGAAAACGAGGAAGACAGGTGCGAGGAGGGCCCCTGCCACGCCGGCGAGCCCGACGCCAATGCCGAATGCGATCTGATCGAGGCGCAGGATGTTGACGCCCGAGGTCTGCACGCCGATACGGCTTTGCGAGGCCGCCCGCAACGCCAATCCGAGCCATGTATGCTTGATGAGGAAATGGAAGAGTGCGATCGCAAGAAGAGCGCAGACGAATGCGGCCACGCGCGCGCCGTCTTGGGGGAGAGGGCCAAGCATGACCGTCGGCAGCACGGAACCGGGCGTGCGCTGATAGGGGCCGCTCAGGGCCGTCGCGAGATTGCGCAAGAGGAGGAGGAGGGCGATCGTGACGACGGTCGCATAATCGTCCTTGCGCTCGAGGGCCTTCGCGAACATTGGCTTGATCAGGATGGGCTCGAGTGCCGCCCCGATGACGAAGACGCCCAAGGCCGACAACGGCACGGCGACCCACCAGAGGTCGGGTCCCAAAAGATGCGCTACCAGGATATATTGGAGGTAGCTGCCGATCATGTAGAACTCGCCCATGGCCCAGTTGATCATCCGGACGATGCTGTAGATAAAGGTGACGCCAAGCGCCATGAGGGCGTAGAGCACGCCGATCATGACGCCGGCGATAAGGGTCTGGACGAAAAGCTCGGACGAGAACATGGTCACCCCAGGGCACCCCGCGCTTGGGCGCCAGCAACGTCGTCTGCCGATCGCCTCTCCATCGCGGCGAGGTGGCTAGGGATAGGACAGCTCGGCGTCACGCCAGTCCTGGTCCGACTTCGTATAGTGCAGGATGATGATGGGCGGCGCCCAATTGTGCCAGAAGACTCCGTCCGCGCGCGGGAACGTTACATCGGTCGTCGCCCAGCTCTTGAAGCTGCCGGTCTCGAGTGCCTTGATGATCGCCTTGGGGTCGGTGCTCTTCGCTTGCTCGACCGCCTGCGCGATGATCGCGACGTCGCCGAAGCCGTTGAGTGCGGCATAGACGGGGGCCTCCTTGTATTTCTCCTCATAGGCCTTGGCGAGCCAGTTGCCGAGCTCGGAGAGCTTTTGCTTCGGCGAATAATACGCGATGAAATAGACCTCCCCATTCTTTGGATGAAGCTGCCACCATTGGGGCCGGACCGGTGAATCGTAGGAAACGAGCATCGGCGTTTGCGGCAAGAGCCCGAGCGTCGCCGCTTGCTCGACCATGAGATCGAGCGGCTGGCCAACACCGATATTGAGGATCACGTCGGGCTTGAAGGCTTTGACCTGAAGGAGGAGCGGCGTCAGGTCCGTGCTGGCGTGATCGAACGCGATCGATTGAATCTCGAAGCCGTCGTTCTTGGCCTTGTTCTGCTCCTCGGTCTCGGTGGCAAGCCCGATGCCGTAATCCGTCGTTTCGGCCAGGATCGACACGCGCTTATAGCCTTGCTTCTTCATCCATTCGAGCCACGCCGAGGCGCGCAACGGATCGACCACGTGGGTGCGGAAGGCGATCTCGTAGTGCTTCGCGGTCACGTCGGCGGCTCCCGTCTG
>DATDHA010000487.1:0-8911 GCA_036521815.1 Alphaproteobacteria bacterium
ATCATGGCACAGGCGGCGGCTTCGACCCCCGTATCCGCCATCGCCCGCAGAAGCATGTCGGGGTGGGGCTTGCCAGGACCGATATCGTTCGTCTGCAAGGTGATGAAGCGTCCGAGAATGTCATGTCGGCTCAGCGTGCGCTCAAGCCCGCGCAAGCCTTTGCCGCTCGCCACGCCAAGGAGATAGCCCGCCGCGTCGAGCGCATCGAGCGCTTCGATCGCGCCGGGGAAAAGCGGTTCCTCGAAGTCGTGCCGCGTGCGCGCCGCAAGGAATGCCTCCTTGTAACGCTCAGCCAACAATGCAGGGTCGAGCCCCGCCTCGACTGGCGCCAAGGCGGCGAGGGCCTCCCGCAGCGGCAGGCCGATCACCCTTCGCGACTGTTCCAGCCGCGGCGGTGCCGCACCGACTGACTTAAATGCGGCGCGCACCGCTTCAAAGATCGTGTGCTGACTATCGACCAGCGTGCCGTCGCAATCGAAAACGGCGAGGCGCAAGGGAGGCAATGACGTCATGGGCATATTTGTGGTCGAATTGACGTCCGAAGGGAAGCCCGTCATATGGTACCCGCCATGCGCGGCCATGGACGGTTGCGCCCGCCGGCCACCCCATCATAGACTGCCGGCCGACCCGCATGGACACCTCGATCGACACTTCCCATAGGCTCGGGACACCTCAAGCGCCGACCGGACGCCGCAGCACCCTTTTGGCATGCAGCGGCGCCCATGTCCTCCATGATGGCTTGACCAACGTGCTCTACGTCCTGTTGCCCATCTGGCAGGGCGAGCTTGGCCTTTCGCTCATGGAAATCGGCCTGTTGAAGACGGCCTATTCGGGCGCACTCGCGGGGCTCCAAGTCCCCGCGGGCTACGCGGCGGAGCGCTTCGGCGAAAGCCGGGTGCTCGTGCTCGGCACCGCCCTCGCGGGTGTTGGCTATCTCCTTGCCGCCTGGACGGGCGCTTTTGTCGCACTTGCGGCCTGTCTCGCCCTTGGCGGGGCCGGGTCCAGCGTCCAGCATCCGGTCAGCTCGTCTCTGATCGCCCGCCAGTTCGAGGGTCCACGGCTTCGCGCAGCGCTCAGCGCCTACAACTTCGCGGGCGACGTTGGGAAGGCGCTCTTGCCGGCACTGGCGGCGTGGGCGATCTCCGCCTCCGACTGGCGCTTCACTGTCAAGGTCCTCGGCACCGCGACGATAGCGGTTGCACTCGCGATGGTCTGGCTCTTGGCGCGCCTCGGGGAGCGCCGCCATCCTGCGGCTCCTCACCCGCCCGACGCGTCCATGTCCAAAGGCGGCGACTGGGCGGCAGGTGCGCGGCGCGGCTTTTGGGCGCTTTGCGCGATCGGCGTCGTCGACAGCGGCACACGCGGCGGCTTTCTTGTCTTTCTGCCATTCCTCCTGAGCGGGAAAGGGGCTTCGCTGCCAACGGTCGGCCTAGCCATGACGCTTGTCTTCATCGGTGGCGCCACGGGCAAGTTCGTGTGCGGCGCGATCGCGGGTCGGGTCGACGTTCTTCGCACCGTCATCATCACCGAATGCGCCACAGCAGCGGCAATCTTCGCGCTCCTGCCGCTGCCCGTGACCGCGTCGCTGATTTTTCTCCCCATCGCGGGCATCGCACTCAACGGCACGTCGTCGGTGCTTTACGGCACGGTCGCCGAACTCCTTCCCGCCGGCAAGCGGGCGCGCGGCTTTGGGGTCTTCTACACCGTTGGAATCGGCGCTAGCGCGGTGGCGCCGACGGTTTACGGTGCCGGGAGCGACGCGATCGGGATGATGGCGACGCTCGTTGTCATTGCCGTCACGGTGCTCCTCGTGGTGCCGCTCACGCTGCCACTGCGCACACCACTCCGTGCCCTCGGCGCTTGCTAGCCTTCGAGAGCGGCGAAAGGATCCTCGCTCCATTCCGGATCGAAGCCGAAGAGGCGCCAGGTCGCGAGCATATGGCTCGGCAGTGGTGCGATCACGCGAACCGGCCGGCCCGTCCGCGGATGGGGCAGCGCGATAGCGCGGGCATGCAGGTGAAGTTTGCGGGAGAGCCCGCTTCCGGCGAGGAAGGCGACGTCGCCACCATATTTTCGGTCGCCTTGAATCGGCGCGCCGACCTCCGCCATGTGGACACGAAGCTGATGGGTGCGTCCCGTGACGGGCCAGAGGGCGACCCAGGCCGCCTTCCGACCGAGATGCTCGATGACGCGGTAATAGCTGATGGCGCGCTTGCCGGTCTCCTCGTCAAGCGCCATGCGCTCCCCGCCCCGACCCGGCAGCTTGGCGATCGCGATGTCGACTTTCCCCTGGAAGGGCTTCGGCACGCCGACCGTTATCCCCCAATAGATTTTGCGGGTTGTCTTGTCGCGAAAGGCTTCGGCGAGCTTTGCCGCCGCGGCCGCACTCCGGCCGAGCAGGAGTACGCCGCTCGTGTCCCGATCGAGACGATGGACCAGGCGCGGCCGTTCGGAGGCGCCGAAACGCAGAGCATCGAGCATGCCGTCGATGTGACGCTCGGTGCCGGTGCCGCCCTGCACCGCCAGTCCGGGCGGCTTGTTGAGCGCGATCACGTCGTCATCGCGGTAAAGCACGAGGTGCCTGATCAAATCGCGGTCGGCGTCCGAGACCGTGCCGCGACCTTTGGAGGCAGGACGGGCGCCCTCCGAAGCAAGCTCGCCCAGAGGCGGTATGCGCACGCGCTGCCCCGCCTCAAGGCGTGCTGCGGCCTTCGTGCGCTTGCCATCGATACGAACCTGGCCGGTGCGTAGAAGCTTCTCGAGATGCCCATGACCGAGGGCGGGGAATCGGCGCTTGAACCAACGGTCGAGCCGCTGCCCCACCTCCTCGTCCCGAACCGCGAGTATCTCGACCGTGCCGCTCACGCACCCTCGCCCTGTTTTTTCTCACGCAGACGCGTCCAATAATCGAGGCGTTTCTTGATCTCGCGCTCGAAGCCTCGCTCCGCGGGTGTATAGAAAATCCGCCTCGCCATGTTGTCGGGAAAATAATTCTGGCCCGAGAATGCGTCGGCATCGTCATGGTCGTAGGCGTAGCCCTTGCCGTACCCCAAATCCTTCATGAGCCGGGTCGGCGCATTGAGGATATGCATAGGGGGCATGAGCGAGCCAGTTTCCTTGGCCGCACGCATCGCGGCGCCGATCGCCGCGTAAGCGGCGTTCGATTTGGGTGCGGTCGCCAGATAGATCACGAGTTGGGCGATTGCAAGCTCACCCTCGGGTGAGCCAAGCCGCTCGTACGCTTCCCAGGCGGCGAGCGCCTGAGGCAAGGCATTGGGCTCCGCAAGGCCGACATCCTCGACGGCAAAGCGCGTGAGGCGGCGCGCGATATAGCGAGGATCCTCCCCACCCACGAGCATGCGCGCGAGCCAATAAAGCCCTGCGTCCGCGTCGGAGCCGCGAAGGCTCTTGTGAAGGGCGGAGATGAGGTTGTAATGGCCTTCCTGGGATTTGTCGTAGAGTGGCGCGCGCCGCTGCACGGCCTGCATAAGCGCCTGGGTATCGAAAGGCTTGGCCGTCTTCAGGGCGAAAAGCTCCTCCGCCAGATTGAGCACGAAGCGTCCGTCGCCGTCCGCCATGGCGCGAAGGGCGGCACGCGCGTCCGCATCGAGCGGGAGCTTGCGCCCTTCCACTGCTTCGGCGCGCGCGAGCAAGGTTTCGAGCGCCACGTCATCGAGGCGGCGCAAGACAAGGACCTGGCAGCGCGAGAGCAAGGCTGCGTTGAGCTCGAAGGATGGATTTTCGGTGGTCGCACCGACAAGGATGACGGTTCCGTCCTCGACATAGGGCAGGAAGCCGTCCTGCTGGGCGCGGTTGAAGCGGTGAATTTCGTCGACGAAGAGGAGCGTGCCCTCGCCCATCTCGCGCCGCTTCCTTGCGGCATCGAAAATCTTGCGGAGATCGGCGACCCCGGAAAACACCGCCGAAAGCGGCTCGAAATGCATTTTCGTGACCTGCGCCAGGAGGCGCGCGATCGTTGTCTTGCCGCAGCCGGGCGGCCCCCACAGAACGATCGAGGCAAGGCGATGGGCCTTGACCATGCGGCCGATCGGTCCGTCCGGGCCGAGGAGATGGTCCTGCCCGATGAGTTCGCCAAGCGTCTTGGGACGCAGCCGGTCGGCAAGCGGGCGCGGTGCTGATCCTTCGAAGAGGCTGGTCAACTGCTGACCACCACGTTGAACACCTGCTCGCCGCGACGGATACTCAATCGCCACGAGGTTAGCTGATGCTCGAGTGCTGCTTTCAAATCGTCGATCGACTTGATGTCCGTGCCGTTGATCTTGAGGATCACGTCGCTTGGCTTGATGCCAAGCCGGTTCGCGGGCGTGCCCGGCTTCACCGCGGTGACGACGACACCCTTGCTGAAGGAGTCGAGGCCGATTTCTTCGGCGACGGCAGGGGAAAGATTTGCGACGGTGGCACCGCCGAGCGGTAGCTCGTTGCCGAACCGGGTCGTATCGCGCGGCGGATCTTCCGGCGGTGCGGTGAGCGCTATCGACAGATTGAGCTGTTGGCCCTGACGAAAGACCGTAAGGGTCGCGCTCGTGTGGAGGGGCTTGGTTGCTATTCGATACCTGAGCGAGTCCGCGTCGTCCACACCCCGGCCGTCGATCTTGAGAATGACGTCGCCCGGCTTGAGGCCGGCTGCGGCGGCGGGGCTGCCCTTGTAGACTTCGTTTACCAATACGCCCGAAGGGCGGCTGAGGCCGAGTGTTGCGGCGGCGTCAGCCGTGACGGTTTCGCCTTGGGCGCCGAGCCATGGCCGCACGAGGCGACCACCCGCCCGAATGCTCGCCACAACCGTGTGCACCATGTTCGACGGAATCGCGAAGCCGATGCCGATCGACCCGCCCGTCCCCGAATAGATCGCGGAATTCACGCCGATCAATTTGCCGTCCATGGTCACGAGAGGACCACCGGAGTTGCCGGGATTGATCGCCGCGTCCGTCTGGATGAAGAAGTTGAAATCGCTGACGCCGACAGTCGTGCGCGCGAGTGCGGATATGATCCCGCTCGTCACCGTCTGACCCACGCCAAAGGGATCGCCGATCGCGAGCACGAGATCGCCCACCTCGACGGCGTCAGAATCCCCGAACTCGAGGACCGGGAGCGGTGTGCCATGGGTGTCGATGTGCAGGACGGCGACGTCAGCGCGCTCGTCCGAGCCGACGAGCTTCGCTTCGAACTCGCGCCGGTCGGCCAGGACGACCGTGATCTGATCGGCTCCCTTGATGACGTGGTGATTGGTCACGATCGTCCCGTCGGCGCCGATGATGACGCCGGAGCCGAGCGTGTTCTGGACGCGGCGCTCGGGCTGACCGCCGAGGAATTGATCGCCGAAGAAGCGCCGGAAGAACGGATCGCTCTGAAGCGGCGAGGTCGGCTGCTCCACCACGGTTCGCGTGTAGATGTTGACGACCGCCGGGGCCACTTTCTTGACGACAGGAGCGAAGCTGAATGTGATCTGCTCCCGGTTTTCGGGCGCCACCTTGCCCGCGGCCACCGCGGGCCCCAATGACCCCGAAGCCGCCACGAACATTCCGCTCGCGGCGAGAAGGCGAATGAGGAGGCGTCGAGGCCCTGACTTCCGTCCCTCGGAATCCCGCTTTATCGCTTCCTTCGGCTCCATGGTGCCAAGCGCCCCCGACGTGCCATCCCGGACAACAATGTAGCAAGCTGTCATGAAAAGGGCAGCCACTGGGGCTGCCCTTCGGAATTTGGCTTCTGGCGTCGCCCTCCGCAACCCAATCAGGCGGCTTCGGCCTCCTCCGCGGCTTCGGGCTTGGGGCCGGAATCGAGGCCCTTGGCCGCCGGGTCACGGTCGACCAGCTCGATGATCGCCATGGGTGCCGAATCGCCGTAACGGAAGCCTGCGCGCAACACCCGGGTGTAACCGCCCGCCCGGCCCCGGTAGCGCTCCGCCAGGGTCGAGAACAGCTTTTCCGCCAGTTTGCGGTCCTGAAGCATTGAGATCGCCTGACGCCGGGCGTGGAGGCCGCCGCGCTTGCCGAGCGTGATCAGTTTCTCGACCACGGGCCGCAAGTCCTTCGCCTTGGGCAGCGTCGTCTTAATCTGCTCATGCTTGATCAGGGCAGCGGCCATATTGTCGAACATGGCCTTCCTGTGGCTGCTCGTGCGGTTGAGCTTGCGCCCGCTAATGCCGTGCCGCATGACTTCAAACTCCTCTTAGCACCACCTGCCTCAGTAAGGCTCCTCGAGCCGCTTGGCGAGTTCCTCGATATTCTCGGGCGGCCAGCCCGGGATCTCCATACCGAGATGGAGGCTCATTTGGGCGAGGACTTCCTTGATCTCGTTGAGCGACTTGCGGCCGAAATTCGGCGTGCGCAGCATCTCGGCCTCGGTCTTCTGCACGAGGTCGCCGATGTAGATGATGTTGTCGTTCTTGAGACAGTTGCCCGAGCGTACCGAAAGCTCGAGCTCATCGACCTTGCGCAGCAGGTTCTTATTGAAGGGCAGCTCCGTCGGACGCTCCTCCTCGCGCGCGTGGGAGGGCTCCTCGAAATTGATGAAGAGCTTGAGCTGTTCCTGAAGGATGCGGGCCGCGAGTGCTACCGCATCCTCGGGCTTCACCGCACCATTGGTTTCGACCGTCATCGAGAGCTTGTCGTAGTCGGTCACCTGGCCGACGCGGGTGTTCTCAACCTTGTAGCTGACCTTGCGCACGGGGCTGTAGATCGCATCGACCGGGATGAGGCCGATCGGCGCGTCAGCCGCACGGTTGACGCCGGCCGGGATGTAGCCCTTGCCGGACTCGATCGTCAGCTCCATCGAGATCTTTGCCCCCTGATCGAGCGTGCAGATCACGTGGTCGCGGTCGAGCACCTCGATGTCGTGACCGGTTTCGATTTGGCCGGCCGTGACCTCGCCCGGACCGGTCGCGCGAAGGTGGATCTTCTTCGGCCCTTCGCCGTGCATGCGGAACGACATCGACTTGATGTTGAGCACGATGTCCGTGACCGCCTCGAGTACGCCGGGAAGCGAAGAGAATTCATGCAGCACGCCATCGATCTGGATCGCGGTAACTGCCGCACCCTGAAGCGAGGACAGGAGCACACGGCGGAGTGCGTTGCCCAGCGTCAACCCGAAGCCGCGCTCGAGCGGCTCGGCGACAATGGTGGCGACCCGATCGACGCGTGTGCCCGACTGAACCTCCAACTTGGAGGGCTTGATCAAATCCTGCCAGTTTTTCTGAATCACGGGACCGACCTCTCCGTGCTAAAGCGGAACCATATCCGCCATTCGTTCAACGATTAAATCCGCCGAGCCCCGCCAAAAGATCTTGCCCGCCGGGCAAGTGCTTGCGCGAGCGCGCCCGGTGCTACACCCGCCGGCGCTTGGGTGGGCGGCAGCCATTGTGAGGAATGGGGGTCACGTCACGGATGGCCGTGATCACGAATCCCACATTTTGCAGTGCGCGAAGTGCCGATTCACGTCCCGCACCAGGCCCCTTGACCTCGATCTCAAGGGTCTTCATGCCGTGCTCCATCGCCTTCCTGCCGGCATCCTCGGCCGCCATCTGGGCGGCATAGGGGGTCGACTTGCGCGAGCCCTTGAACCCCTGCGAGCCGGAAGACGACCATGCGATCGCGTTTCCCTGCGCGTCCGCGATGGTGATCACGGTATTGTTGAATGTCGCATTCACGTGCGCGACGCCAGCGGTTATGTTCTTGCGCTCGCGGCGGCGCCGCGGGGCTGCAGCCTTCGCCATGGTCTAATCCCCAAATTTCCAGCGTTTCATCCTTAGCGCGACCTCAGACGGCCTTCTTCTTGCCCGCGATCGGACGCGCCTTACCCTTGCGGGTCCGCGCATTTGTATGCGTGCGCTGGCCGCGCACCGGCAGGCCCTTGCGGTGCCGCAGGCCCCGATAGCAGCCAAGATCGAGAAGGCGCTTGATGTTCATCGCCACCTCGCGCCGCAAGTCACCCTCGACCTGATACTCGCGGTCGATCGTCTCGCGAATGCGGATGACTTCTTGTTCGGTCATTTCATCGACCCGGCGCTCCGGCGGGATGCCGACCCTGTTCATGATCTCCTTCGCCTTCGCAGGGCCGATGCCGTAGATGTAGGTGAGTGCGACCTCAACCCGCTTCTGCGTCGGAATGTTCACGCCAGCAATTCGCGCCACGTCTACCTCTCCTCACGCAAAAGCGCCTTTTGAGAAAAAAGCCCTTCGAATCGCATAAACTTCAGCCACGACAAAACACCCCTTCCGGCTCTCCGCCGAGGGGGAGCCGGATTATAGGCCGAAACGCCGGCCAGTCAACCCCTTCCACGCGCCTCGAGGATCGCCTCGATCTGGCGGGTAACCTCGTCGATCGCGGCCATGCCGTCGACCCGTTTCAATATGCCCTTGGCCTCGTAATAGGGCAGGATCGGGGCCGTCTGGGCCCGATACGCGGCCAGGCGGGAGGCGACCGTCTCCGGATTGTCATCAGCCCGGCGGACGAACTCCTTCGAATCGCACACATCGCACACGCCGGGCTTCTTCGGCCTCTGAAACTCGTCGTGATAACCCGTCCCGCAGCGCGCACAGCTATAGCGGCCGACGATTCGCTTCGTGAGCACCGCCTCGTCGACGGCAAGCTCGATCACGTGGTCGAGCGTGAGATGCTTTTTCCCGAGCATCTCGTCGAGGGCGACGGCCTGGGCCCGCGTGCGCGGAAAACCGTCAAGGATGAAGCCCTTCCTACAATCGGGCTCGGCAATGCGATCCGCGATGATCGCGATCACCGCATCGTCGGGCACGAGCTGGCCTGCTTCCATGATCGATTTGGCTTTTCTGCCCACCTCGGTGCCCGCCTTGACCGCGGCGCGCAGCATATCCCCGGTCGAAAGCTGCACGAGGCCGTATTTGTCTTGCAACCGCTTTGCCTGCGTTCCCTTCCCGGA
>DATDHA010000488.1:0-3351 GCA_036521815.1 Alphaproteobacteria bacterium
GGCTTTGTAAGCGCTTCGTAACGCAGGCGGTCGCAGGCATCCGATGCATTCGAGATCAGTTCGCGCAGGAACACTTCCCGCTCGCTGTAAAGCGAATGGGCAACAATATCCAGAAGCTTGCTGACCTCAGCCTGAAAGTTGAGCTTTTCTTCGGACATGATTCCCCTCGCTTTGGGCGCCGGCGTTATAGGCCGTGATATGAGGAATGTCCGTGCCGGCTGCAAGCCCCTGGTCCGGGACCGCCAGGGCCGCTTGTCCCGCGCGCCATGCCTACCCACATCCAAAATATAGGCTTGTTCGTCTTTCCAGCCATGGTGGAGCAGGCTATGCAGGTTCCCCTTCAAATCACGTTCCGCGACATCACCGCGAGCAAAACGGTCGAAGCCCGCATCCGGGAGAAGGCACGCAAACTCGAACGCCTCTCAAGGCGCATCACCGGCTGCCATGTTACCGTGGAAGCACCCCACAAGAGCCGGCAAAAGGGCGGGGTTTTCAGGGTGAAGGTCGACCTCACGTTGCCGGGTGGCGCCATCTTCGCGGCGAAGGGGCGGCCTCGGCTCCATGCCCACCGGGACCTTATGGTGGCGGTCGGCGAGGCTTTCGATGCGGCCCGGCGGCAGGTCGCCGACTATGTCGTCCGCCGAAGGGGCGACTGACGGGCCGCTTACGCCAGGTCCGGCTTGGTGACGCTGCCAACGAGCTGTTATGCTGGCAGCCGTGACGACCGACCCTCCGCGCCGCAGCGGCTCGAACGCCTGCCCGCACCAGGAGTGCCGTCGGCGGCTGCTCGACGAGATCGCGGACGAGGTTCGCAAAACGTGCGAGTATCTTGGGACGGATACGCTCGATCCACGGGTGATGTCCGCACTCGCCGCAGTACCCCGCCATGAATTCGTGCCCGCAGGCTCCAGGCATCTTGCCTACGAGAATTCCCCATTGCCGATCGGGCATGGCCAGACGATTTCCCAACCCTATATCGTTGCGGCGATGACCCAACTCCTTGCCTTCGGCCCAGACGACGCGATCCTCGAGATCGGCACCGGTTGCGGCTACCAGACGGCCGTCATCGCCGAACTCGCGAGGAAGGTCTATTCAATCGAATACGTGCCCGAGCTCGCCCGGGAAGCGGCAGAACGGCTCACCCGCCTCGGCTATGGGAACATCGTGTTGCGCATCGGAGACGGCTGGTTCGGCTGGCCCGAGGCGGCACCCTTCGATGGGATCATCGTGACCGCGGCCGCAGCCCGAATCCCAGTCACACTCGTCGCTCAATTGAAGCCTGGCCGGCGGATGGTCCTCCCGATCGGCGGGCCGCGCGAGGAACAGGTGCTTTCGGTCATCGAAGGCGGGCAATGCGGACCCGTTGTCGCCCGCCCGATCCTGCCCGTCGCCTTCGTACCCCTCAAGGGCGGCTAACGCACGGGGAATGCATGGCAAGACAACTTTTGCGAAAGGTCCGATCGGCTTGTTGACGAAAACCCGCGATCCCCGACGCCCCATCGCCGTCCTCGGGCCAACCAACACCGGAAAAACCCACCTCGCGATCGAGCGGATGCTCGGGCACCGCACCGGCATGATCGGCTTTCCGCTCCGCCTGCTCGCGCGGGAGAACTATGACCGCATCGTCCGGCTCAAAGGTGAGAAGGCCGTAGCCCTCGTCACCGGCGAGGAAAAAATCATCCCCGCGCACCCTGACTATTGGGTGTGCACCGTTGAAGCCATGCCGCTCGGCCGCGCCGTCGAATTCCTCGCGGTCGACGAAATCCAGGTCGCGGCCGATCCGGATCGCGGGCACGTCTTCTCCGATCGGCTTCTGCATGCACGCGGAAGCGAGGAGACCATGCTGCTTGGCGCCGAGACGATCCGCCCGCTCCTGCGGAAACTCGTCCCTGGCGTGGAATTCATCACCCGCCCCCGGTTCTCGCGCCTCACCTACACGGGCCCCCGGAAGCTCACCCGTTTGCCGCCAAGGAGTGCCGTCGTCGCGTTCTCGGTGCAAGAGGTCTACGCGCTTGCCGAACAGATGCGCCGCCAACGCGGCGGTACCGCCGTGGTGCTGGGTGCTTTGAGCCCGCGCACGCGCAACGCGCAAGTCGCAATGTATCAGGCGGGCGAGGTCGATTACCTCGTCGCGACCGACGCGATCGGCATGGGTCTCAATATGGACGTGAGCCATGTCGCGTTCTCGAGCCTCGTGAAGTTCGACGGCAGGTCGCGGCACCGGCTTTATCCGGCCGAGTTGGCGCAGATTGCCGGCCGTGCCGGCCGCTACATGTCGGACGGTACATTCGGCGCCACGGGCGAGCTCGGCCCACTCGATCCAACACTCGTCGAGGCGATCGAGGAGCATCGCTTCGAACCGCTCAAGACGCTCTATTGGCGCAACACAGATCTCGACTTCCGCTCGATCGAAGGCCTCCAGCGGAGCCTCGAGGCGGCCCCGCCCGCGTCGTTCTTGCGGCGCGCGCGCGAAGTCGAGGACGTGCAGGCGCTCGCCGCCTTGGCAGCAGATCCCGACGTGGCCCCGCTCGCGCGCGCACCCGCGGCGCTCCGCACCCTTTGGGAGGTCTGCCAGATTCCCGATTTTCGCAAGATCTTTAGCGACGCGCATGTGCGTCTCCTGAAGCGGATTTTCCTCCACTTGATCGGCGCCGAGGCCAAGCTGCCCGAGGATTGGGTTGCGTCCCAGCTTGCGGCCCTCGACCGACCCGACGGCGACATCGACGCGCTCGTCCAGCGAATTTCCTTCGTGCGAACCTGGACCTTCATCTCCCATCGCGCCGAATGGCTCCCCAACGCGGCGCATTGGCAGGAGCGCGCCCGCGGCATCGAAGATCGCCTATCCGATGCCCTTCACGCGCGCTTGACACAGCGCTTCGTCGACAAGCGTGCCGCGACACTCGAACGGCACAGGCGTGCCGGAACCGAGCTCCTCGGTGCCGTCACATGTGCCGGCCAAGTGCTGGTCGAGGGCGAACCGGTCGGCCGGATCGACGGCTTGCGCTTCACCCCGATTGAAACCGGCTCGCCCGACGAGGCGAAAGCGCTGATGAGTGCAGCCCTCCGCGCACTGCGCTCAGAAATGCCGGCGCGCATCAAGCGCCTGCTCGAGGAGGCGGATGAGAATTTCGCCCTTCGCGGCGATGGCCGGGTGATATGGAACGGCTCGCCGGTCGCCTATCTCGCACCTGGCGAGCATCCGTTGGCGCCACGCACCCTCTTGATGCCGACCGACCTCGTCGAGCCTCAGGAACGCGAAATCCTGCGCCGGAATATTTCGGGGCGCGTCGAGCGTCGAATCCGCACGCAGCTTGCACCCCTCTATGCGCTCGAAGGTGCCGCACTCAAGGG
>DATDHA010000489.1:0-3083 GCA_036521815.1 Alphaproteobacteria bacterium
ATCGCTTCGCCGGTCTTGAGATCGAGGTTGCCGGTCGGCTCGTCGGCGAGGAGGAGGTGCGGCTCGGTCGCGAACGCGCGCGCAAGGGCGACGCGTTGCTGCTCACCCCCCGAGAGCTGGCCGGGATAATGGCCGAGCCGACCGCCGAGCCCGACCGCTTCGAGCCCGGCCACGGCGCGCCCAAAGGCGTCGCCAACACCCGCGAACTCGAGCGGGATCGCGACGTTTTCGAGTGCGGTCATGGTTGGGATGAGGTGGAACGCCTGAAAAACGATGCCGACACGATCGCGCCTGAAGCGCGCGAGCGCGTCCTCGTCGAGCCCTGCAAAAGGCACTCCGGCGACGGCGACGGCACCGCCGGTTGGCCGCTCCAGCCCCGCCACGAGCATCATCAGCGAGGTCTTCCCGCTTCCGGACGGGCCGATGAGACCGACGGTTTCCCCTGCCGCGACCGTAAGGTCGATGCCTCGCAGGATGTTGACGACACCCGCCGCACTCGCCAACTCTAAGCGGAGATCGGTCAATCGGATCATCGGGGCCTGAGCAGGTGCGGTATTCGGCATGTTGGATTATATCCGGAAGGCAATAGAGCGACTCGGGCACCGCATCCGAGCGGGCGGGCGGCCTGGAGGGGCCCGCGTCAACGCATATGTGTCGCGGGCGACGTATTTCAACGTCTTGACGCTCCTTAGCGCTTTCGCGGCGGGGCTCGCGGTCGATGCGCAAGGGGTGCTCGGCAAGCCGACGGCGCGCGTTCTAGCCCTCGGCGACAGTATCACGGCGGGCTATGGCCTCCCCGCCGCGGACAGCCTGCCGAGCCGGCTCGAGGCGGCGTTGCGCGAGGGCGGCTTTGCCGTCGAGGTGATCAATGGCGGCGTTTCGGGTGACACGACGGCGGGCGGGCTTGCGCGGCTCGATTGGATGCTTGCCGACCGACCCGACCTCGTCATCGTCGAGCTCGGCGGCAACGACGGCTTGCGCGGCCTGGACCCCAAGGAGAGCTATGCCAATCTCGACAAGATCCTGACGAAGCTGGATGAAGCCAAAATCAAGGTGCTGCTCACCGGCATGCTGGCACCACCCAATCTCGGCGCCGAATACGACCGGGAGTTCGATGCGATCTTTCCCGAGCTTGCCAAGCGTCACGGCTGCCTGCTTTATCCCTTCATCCTTGACGGTGTCGCGGCCTTGCCCGAGCTCAATCAGCCCGACGGCATCCACCCCAACGCCAGGGGTGTCGAGGTCATCGTCGGCCGCCTTGCCCCCTATGTCGAGCGGGCCTTGGGAAGCTGAGCGGCGGGACCTGCGATCGCCGACATCGCACTTTTCGCGGGGCCCGACATGCGGTATTTGACGCGCAACGGGATAAGAACCCCGGGCCCGCCAGCGAGCCGGACGCGACGAGCGCCTGTCCGAACGCGGAACGAGAAGGCCAAGCGCTGGAAAGGACATCGCGCATGATCCGCCTCTTCGTCGGTCTCGAGCTGCCGGCCGAAATGCGGACGTGGCTCTCGCTCCTGCGCGGCGGCGTGCCCGGCGCGCGATGGGTCGAGCCGGAAAATTATCACGTCACGATCCGGTTCATCGGCGAGGTGGATGAAGGGCGTTTCGACGACATTGCTGCGGCATTGTCACGTATCCACGCATCCGCATTCGATCTGACGCTCGAGAGCGTTTCGACTTTCGGGAAGGAAAGCATGCCTCACACGCTCTGGGTCGGGGTGCGGCGCAATGAGGCACTCCAGGCACTCCACGCCAAGGTCGATCGCGCGCTCGTCAATATCGGCTTCGAGCCGGAAGGCCGCAAATACGCGCCGCATGTGACGCTCGCGCGTCTCAAGATCGCCACAACGATGCGGCTCGGCAGCTTCGTCGCCGCCAATTCGCTCTTCCGCGCGGGCCCGGCGCGAATCGACGGCTTCGCGCTGTTCTCGAGTTTCCTCTCGCGCAGCGGTGCGATCTACCGGCCGGAGGTCCGCTATTCTTTGGCCGGAGCCGCACTGGAGGGGGAGGTGGGCGAAGGCTTGGAGATGGGTTTGGACGACGGGGTCGAGGACGGTGCCGCCTGAGCAGGTGCTGCCGCCTGCGGGTCGGCACTGTGCGGGAAGTGAAATGCGCCTCCCTCTTCCAGCGCCTGGACGACGCGCAGCGCGATGACGTCGAGCAAATCCTCATCCTCAGGGTCGTCGTTGATTGCGATCACGATCACCGTCTTGGTCGCCGGCTCATAGAGCAGCATGTCGTTGTAGCCCGGCGTTGAGCCGGTGTGGCCATAGAACGTGATCCCCTCGATCCGAAGCCGTTCGACGCCGAGGCCGTAGCCGCTCCTGGGTGCGGCATCGTCGTCCGACGCATCGACGAAATCGAGCATCTCCTTGAGGCGCCGTTGCGAAAGGAGGTGGCCGCCGAAGAGCGTGCGGGCCCAGATCACGAGATCCCCCGCGTTCGTCACCATGCCGCCATCCGCACCGCCGAGCGGCCAGGGATCGTCGGTCGCGTCGACCCGGCTGCCGTCGTCGCCGAGTTCGGAATAGCCGTGAGCGAGTTTATCGACCGGCACCTGCTCCTCGCTCGCGAACCAGGTGTGCGTAAGGGCGAGCGGCTCGAGGAAATGCCGGCGAATCTCGACCACGACGGAGTGTCCGGTGACACTTTGGACGACCAACGATAGCAGGAGGTAGTTGGTGTTCGAGTAGTCGTAGCGCGTGCCCGGCGCCTCCAATAGCTGGCTCGGCACGTAGTCGAGCAGCTCGGAAAGCGTCCATGACTTGCCGCGGTGCGCGTGGACGGTGTCCAGGAAATCGTCGGTGATGTAATCGTCGTAACCGGATGTATGGTTGAGAAGCTGGCGCAGTGTCACCCGGCCGGCGTTCGGCACATTGGGCAGGTAGCGCGACAGTTTGTCGTCGAGGCCGAGCGAGCCTTCATCCGCAAGCTCGAGCACGAGTGCGGCGATGAAGGTCTTTCCGATACTTGCGGCCTTCAATTCGATGTCGGGCGTCATCGGCATGGCGGGTGCCACACGCGCGCGACCGGCTGCTTGGATGACCGGGTTCTGCCCCTCGCGCGCCACGCCAAGAACT
>DATDHA010000490.1:0-5177 GCA_036521815.1 Alphaproteobacteria bacterium
GCCGTCTTCGCCGTCGTCGGCACGACCGCCGACGTATTCGGCGGCCTGCTTCTGGCACTTTGCCTATTTGCCGGTGCACCCTTCAAAAAGCTGCTTCGTGTCGTGTGGTTCACGCCGGTTCTGATGTCCTACGTCGTCGTCGGCATCATTTGGGTGTGGATCTACGACTATGATTGGGGCCTCGCCAACGTCGTGCTGCGGAGTGTTGGCCTCGGCGCATTCGAGCAGTCGTGGCTGGGGGATCCATCGACGGCCTTGGGATCGGTGATGGTGACGCACATATGGAAGTGGCTCGGCTTCAACATGATCATTTTCCTCGCAGCCCTCTATGCGCTGCCGAGCGAGGTGCTTGGTGCGGCGGAGCTCGACAATTGCGGCTGGTTCGCGAAGCTCGTCCATATCATCATCCCGATGCTGCGGCCCACGATCGTGAACCTCCTGGTCTTGTCCTTCATCGGCAAGATGATGCTCTTCGACCTCGTCTGGATCATGACCGGCGGCGGCCCGCTATGGTCGACCGAGACGGTATCCACCTACGTCT
Organism: Alphaproteobacteria bacterium; assembly: GCA_036521815.1. Classification (GTDB taxonomy): domain Bacteria; phylum Pseudomonadota; class Alphaproteobacteria; order JACZXZ01; family JACZXZ01; genus DATDHA01. The sequence goes on from DATDHA010000490.1 coordinate 542, forward strand.
ATAAGCGCGCCTTTGACTGGAATACTTTCGATCTCGGCTATCCCTCCGCCATCGCCGTACTCTGGTTCGTCATCATCATGGTGTTCGTCATCGCGATGACGCGCCTCTTCCGCCAGCGCGACAAGCTTGAGTATTGAGCCGATGACGTCGCCGCTGAGCCTTTGGTTCGGTTATCTCAGGCGCGCACCACTCCTCCTGTTCGTCGTCGTCTACACCATCGTCACAGGTGGGCCGTTCCTATGGGTCGCGATAATGTCGCTCCGCACGACGCCGGAGATTTTCGCTGATCCCTACGCGCTGCCGCACCATTTCCATTGGGAAAAATTCGCCGACGCGTGGACCAAGTCGAATTACGGCACCTATTTCTGGAACAGCGTGATCGTCGTCTTCAGCGCGGTTGCGATCCTCACGGTGATCGGCGCCATGGCAGCGCATTGCCTCGCGCGCTACCGCTTCCGCGGCAGCCGGTTCGTGCGCTTCGCGATCCTCTCGGGCATGATCCTCCCGCCCCAACTCCTGATCCTCTCGCTCTTCCAGATCCTGTTGGAATACCGCCTCTACAACACGCTCACCGGCCTCATCGTGGTCTACGTCGCCGGGCACATCGCGATGACGGTTTACATCCTCGAAGGATTCTTCGCGCAAATCCCGCAAGATTTGTTCGACGCCGCGCGCATGGACGGCTATGCCGATTTCGAGATCTTCTGGCGCATCACGCTGCCGATCGGCGCGCCCGCGATCTTCACGACGGTGACGCTCAATTTCATCATCCTCTGGAACGAGTTCCTCTACGCCGTCGTCCTCTTGACCGACGACGACAAGCGCACCTTGCCGCTCGGCATCATGCATTTCATGGGCGGCCACCAGCTCGACGTCGGAATGGTGGCGACCGGACTCATGATCGCCATAGCGCCGATCATCCTGCTTTACGCGTTCTTCTCCGAGACGATGATCAAGGGCATGACCGCGGGGGCGGTACGCTAGATGGCATGGGTCGCGATCGAGAAATTATGCAAGCGCTATGACGGCAGTGCCGACCTCGCGGTCAACGACGTGAGCTTCGCGGTCGCGGAAGGCGAATTCGTCGTCCTTCTCGGGCCGTCCGGATGCGGGAAGTCGTCAGTGCTGCGCATGATCGCAGGGCTGGAGCCGATCACGGCCGGCAGTGTGTCGATCGACGGCCGGGTCGTGAACGACGTTCCGGCGAAAGATCGCGACATCGCGATGGTGTTCCAGTCCTACGCACTCTATCCGCACATGGACGTCTACAACAATCTTGCATTCGGCCTGCGTCGGCGCGGCGTCTCCCGGGACGAGATCGACCGCCGCGTGCGCTTCGCCGCCGGGAAGCTCGGCCTGGAGCCATTCCTCGCGCGCAAGCCCCACGCGCTCTCCGGCGGGCAGCGCCAGCGCGTGGCCCTTGGCCGCGCCATCGTGCGCCAGCCCAAGGTCTTCCTGTTCGACGAACCGCTTTCGAACCTCGATGCGGCTCTGCGCGTCTCGACGCGCAATGAATTGATCCGCCAACAGCTCGAGATCGGCGTTACGACGATCTACGTCACGCACGACCAGGTTGAAGCGATGACCATGGGACATCGCATCTGCATCATGGACAGGGGCGAGGTGGTCCAGATCGGCCCACCCCTCGAAGTCTATCGCAACCCCGTCAACACCTTCGTCGCCCGATTTCTCGGCAACCCGCCGATGAATATCCTCCAGGCGGCGTTGAAGAGCGAGAGCGGTCGTCTCGAGATACAGCTCGGCGATGTCGTCATGCGGCTCACCGGCAAATCGGCGGCGGAGCTGACGTCTGCCACGGGGCGCGAGGTCTTGCTCGGCATTCGCCCCGAAGACCTCTACGAAACCGCACCGGCGGCCATTGCGGCACGGGTTGCACCCCTCGACGTGCGGGTCGCGGCGGTCGAGCCGCTTGGTGCCGAGACCCTGCTTCTCCTGACGCTCGGCGAGACAGCACAGGAGCTGACCGCCCGCGTCGGACGCGAGACGACGCTGAGGCCGGGCGAGCGCGCCACCATCGCACTCGACACCGGGGCGATCAAGCTATTCGACACCGTGACGAACCGTGCGATTGGCGGGTATGCTTTGTCGGCAAGCTCCTGAGGACGGCAAGGATATGGCCCAGCACGGCATCGTCGACAGTCACGCGCACATCATCGATCCCGCGCGATTTCCACTTTCGGACGGCCCCGGCTACAAGCCAACGCCGGGCGAGACCGCCACCCGCGAGATGTTTGCGGCCATGCTGGACGCGCACGGTGTCAACCATGCGCTGCTTGTCCAGCTCAGCGGCTACGGCTATGACAATTCGACACTGCTCGACGCAATGGCGCATTATCCCGGTCGTTTCAAATCCATCGCCGTCGTCGATCCCGAAACGCCGGAGCGCGAGCTTGCAGCACTCGACGCTCGCGGCGTCGTCGGCGTGCGCTTCAACCTCGTGAGCTATCGGCCCGACGCCCTCGTTGGGCCGGGTGCCGAGCGATACCTCGCCCGGCTCAAGGCGCTCGGCTGGTTCGCCCAGGTCTTCGCCGACGACGCCCAATGGCCCGCTGCGGCGAAGATGCTCGCACGGAGCGGGGTCCGCGCGCTGGTCGACCATTTCGGCGTGAGCAGCCTGGCGCCAGGAATCGGCCAGCCGGGCTTTCAGGCCGTGCTCGCCCTCGGCAGGCAGGGCAACGCTGCGGTCAAGCTCTCGGCCCCTTTCCGTATTTCCAGCCAGAAGGAAGGCTTCTCCGATCTTGACGGCTACGCCGAAGCGCTCATCGCGGCGTTCGGAATCGAGAACTGCGTTTGGGGTTCGGATTGGCCGTTCGTCAATTTACCCGGCGGATTCCGCTACGACGCGGCACTGCGGGCGGTCGAGCGTTGGATTCGGGACCCGGAACAGCGCGCGCAGGTGCTGTGGCGGAATCCGTGCAGGCTCTTTGGCTTCGGAGGATAGCGTCATGGCAAACGGGCGGTCGCGGCCGTTGAACGTCGCTCTCGCAGGGGCCGGGATGATAAGCTGGTATCACCTGACCGGCTGGCGAAAGCTGGGCCCACGGGTGCGCCTCGTCGCGGTGTGCGACCCGGATGCTGCACATGCCGAGAAGCGCTCGGCCGAGTTCGGCATCGCCAAGGTTTATCGCGATCGCGACGAGATGCTCGGCGCGGAAGCGATCGACGCCCTTGACGTCGCCTCGCCGCGCGAGACGCATGCCGCGTGGGTCGAGGCGGCGGCGGCCCGTGCCATCGACGTGCTGTGCCAGAAGCCCATGACGCCGACCCTCGCGCAATCGGAGGCCCTGGTGCGTCGTGTGGCCGGCAAGCTGCGCCTGATGATCCACGAGAATTGGCGCTTCCGGCCCTGGTTTCGCGAGCTCAAGCGCTGGATCGACGACGGCGAGCTCGGCGAAATAATCCTCGGCCGCATGGCGATGATCAATTCAGGCTTCCTGCCCGACGCGTCCGGCCAGCGCCCCGCCTTCGTGCGACAACCCTTCATGCAGCACGAAGCGCGCCTGATGATTGCCGAGGTGCTGATTCATCATCTCGACACCATGCGCTTTCTTTGCGGCGCGCTGCGCGTCGTGGAGAGCCGGGCCTCGCGCACGCTCGCGGACGTCACGGGCGAAACGCTCGCCGCGATCTTCCTCGAAACATCTTCGGGCGCACCGGTTGCCGTGACCGGGACCATGGCAGCGCCCGGCTATCCGCCGCGCGCGCCGGATCGTCTCGAGATCGTCGGGACCAAGGCGAGTGCGGTGTTCGAGGACAACGAACTGCGCCTTCTCGGGCCCCATCCGCGCAACGTGCGCTACGAAAGCGACGCGGGATATCAGGCGAGCTTCGACGGCGTGATCGCCCACTTCGCCGAATGCCTGGAAAATGGTGCGTCGTTCGAGACCGGCCCCGACGACAACCTCGAAACCCTCCGCCTCGTCGAGCATGCCTATTGGGCGGCGGGCTTGCACGGATTGGGTTCGGCTGTTTCCTCCTGACGCATCAAGCCCTCCTGACCCATGAGATGGTGGCGCTGTCGCGCGCCATGGTAATGTTCCGATGCAGCGATCGTTGACGCGGCAGCGCCGAAATCCGCGCGATGGGGGCCGACTTGCAGCAGCAAATCCTCGACAACTTGATCAATCCGTTTCTCCTCGTCTATGCGGCACTCTTTCCCATCGTCAATCCGCTCGGCTCCGCACCCGTTTTCCTCAGCTTGACGCGCCACTGCTCGGCTCCGGTCCGCCATGCGCTTGCCTGGCGCATCGGCCTCAATGGGTTCCTGCTGCTGCTCGGCTCCGTGTTCATCGGCTCCCACATTCTCGGCTTCTTCGGCATAACCTTGCCGGTCGTCCGCATCGCCGGCGGCTTCGTCGTCACGGCGATGGGCTGGAACCTCCTCAATGAGGGCGAAAAACACGAAGAGCGGCATGGTGCCGGGGCCATCACCGATGAGGGCTACGTCGAAGCGGCGTTCTACCCGCTCACCATGCCGTTGACCGTGGGGCCTGGCTCGATCGCCACGGCCGTGACACTCGGCAGCCAGCGGCCGCCCGCGATTACCGGCCTCGCCCACCTCGCGCTGATCGGGGGGGCTGCCATCGTCGGCCTCATCGCGATCGCCGCCACGATC
>DATDHA010000491.1:0-9721 GCA_036521815.1 Alphaproteobacteria bacterium
ATGCATCCCGGCAGCGAGGCCGAGCTGACGGCTGCGGTGCGGGGGGCTGTCAACGAGCTCGCGGCCGAAGCAGCGCGCGACGCCGGGATCGAGCCTCACGATATCCTGGAGGCGACGTTCGTCGGCAACCCGGTCATGCAGCATCTCCTCCTCGGCATCAATCCCGTCGAGCTTGGCGGCGCGCCCTTTGCGTTGGCAAGCGACGGGGCGATGACGCTCAAGGCGTCCGAACTCGGCCTAGCACTCAATCCGGGTGCCCGCGCATTCGTGCTCCCCTGCATCGCCTGTCATGTCGGCGCCGATGCGGCCGGCGTCGTCCTCGCCGAGAGGCCCGATCTTCGCGACGAGATTTCCGTGCTCGTCGATGTCGGCACGAACGCCGAAATCGTGCTTGGCAACCGCGCGCGCCTGATCGCGTGCTCGAGCCCGACGGGACCGGCCTTCGAAGGTGCGCAGATCAGTTGCGGCCAGCGCGCTGCACCGGGTGCGATCGAGCGCGTTCGCGTCGATTCCAAGACGCTCGAACCGCGCTTTAAGGTGATCGGATCAGATCTTTGGTCGGACGATCCGGCCTTCGCGGACAGCATCCGCAAGACCGGCGTCACCGGCATCTGCGGCTCAGGCATCATCGAAGCGCTTGCTGAAATGTTCCTGGCCGGAATCCTGCGCAAGGACGGGACGATCGACGGTGCGTGTTCTGCGATCAATGCGCGCGTCCACGCGGACGGACCAACCTTCACGTACATGCTCCACGAGGGTGTGACGCCAATCCGCGTCACCCAGAACGACGTGCGCGCGATCCAGCTCGCGAAGGCGGCACTTTACGCCGGCATTCGGCTTTTGATGGACCGAATGGCGGTCGATCACGTCGACCGCATCCGGCTTGCCGGGGCATTTGGCAGCCATATCGACGTCAAATACGCAACCGTCCTCGGCATGCTTCCCGACTGCGATCTCGAGCATGTCAGCTCCGCCGGGAACGCGGCCGGCACAGGGGCACGCATCGCGCTCCTCGATCGGCGCACGCGACGCGAAATCGAGGCGCTCGTGCGACGGATCGAGAAGGTCGAGACGGCGGTTGAACCCCGCTTTCAGGAGCATTTTGTCGACGCGATGGCGATTCCCCATCGCCACGCCCAATACCCGCATCTGAGCCGGGTTGTGGCACTCCCGGAAACGCGGCCGGACGACGCGCTTTCCATGCGTGGGGGGCGGCGGGGATCGCGCCGCCGGGCGGGTGCAACACCCTAGATGCGGGCGGCGAGCCGACGCGTCGGCACTTTGGGGACACGATGGGAATGCCGGCAGCCCCGGCGAAGGTGAAGGAGAGACATCATGAGCGATCAGCAGCTTTCTCCACGCGCGCGCCGTGGTGGTGCGCGGGAGGCCAAGCGCGCAGCACGGCTTGCGAGCGCCACTGCGTCGGTGCCCTTCATCACCCGCAAGATTCCGTACTACGAGGTGCTTGGCGAGGAAGGATTGTCGCTCATCGAGCACAACGCCGATACCGTGCTCGAGGAAGTCGGTATCGTCTTTCATGGCGATGAGGAGGCGATCAAGGTCTGGCGCGAGGCGGGTGCGGACGTGGACGGCGAGCGCGTGCGCTATCCGCGGGGCATGTGCCGCGCGATCATCCAGAAGAGTGCGCCGAAAGAATACGTTCAATATGCCCGCAATCCCCTACGGAACGTGGTGATGGGCGGCAAGAACTCGGTTTTTGCACCGGCCTATGGCTCCCCTTTCGTGCGCGATCTCGATCAAGGGCGGCGTTACGGCACGATCGAGGATTTTCGCAACTTCGTTAAGCTCGCCTATGCGTCGCCGCATTTGCACCACTCGGGCGGGACCGTGTGCGAGCCCGTCGATCTGCCGGTCAACAAGCGGCACTTCGACATGGTTTATGCCCACATGCGATACAGCGACAAGCCGTTCATGGGATCGGTCACCCATCCGCTCCGCGCCCAGGACACGGTCGACATGGCGAAAGTCCTCTTCGGCGACAGCTACATCGATGCGTCAACCGGCCGGCCGCGGACCGTGATCACGAGCCTGATCAACGCCAATTCCCCACTCACTTTCGATGCGACCATGCTCGGCGCACTAAAGGTCTATGCGCGCAACAATCAGGCGTGCCTTGTGACCCCCTTCATTCTCGCGGGCGCCATGGCGCCGGTCACGGTCGCAGGCGCTTGCACGGTAACGCTCGCGGAGGCGCTTGCGGGTCTTGCGTTCGTGCAACTCCTCAATCCCGGTACCCCGGTCATTTTCGGCAGCTTCGCCTCGTCGATGTCGATGCAATCCGGCGCGCCGACGTTCGGCACGCCCGAGCCGGCGCTTGTGCTCTACACGATGGCGGCAATAGCGCGCCGTCTCGGCGTTCCCTTCCGCTCCGGCGGTGCGCTCTGCGCCTCCAAGGTGCCGGACGCCCAGGCCGCTTACGAATCCGCCAACACGATGCTCCCGACCTGCTTTGCCGGCGCCAACTTCGTCCTGCATACGGCCGGATGGCTCGAAGGCGGTCTCGCGATGGGGTACGAGAAATTCGTCATGGACGCGGACCAGGCGGGCATGATGCGCACCATGCTAGCCGGTGTGGACTTGAGCGAGAACGGTCAAGCGCTCGACGCCATACGCGAAGTGGGGCCGGGCAAGCATTTCCTCGGATGCGCTCATACCCAGGCAAATTTCGAGGCGGCGTTCTATCGCTCCCCGCTCGCCGACAACAACAGCGTCGAGCAATGGGAAATAGAAGGCAGCCGCGATATGCCCCAGCGCGCCAATGCGATGTGGAAAAAGATGCTCCGCGAGTACGAACCACCGCCAATCGACCCGGCGGTGGATGAAGCACTCATCGACTTCATGACGCGTCGAAAGGCCTCATTTCCGGATTCGAATGTCTGACAGCGGTGCGCGCACGCCGGTGCTCGACCGAGGCGTCCGCAAGGTGGCGTTCTCTAGAACGTGACGCGATTAAGCTGATCCACCGTCCTCCTCACCCAGCTTCGGGTAAGCTCAGCGTTGCTTCGCTAACCCTACGCAACCCTCTCCCCATTGGGAGGAGAGGGAAGGGTGAGGAGGGCCTCGCGATTCCATATCATTTCATCACGCTTTAGGCGTGGTGGCCGCGCTCGCCCGTGCCCGGTCGCGTGCGCTGGGCCAAGCGCCGTTCGGCACTCGGCGGATGGCCGAACATATCCTTGTAGCATTTACTGAAATGCGGCGGCGATTGGAAGCCGCAGGACAGCGTAACCTCGATGATCGACATGTCGGTCTGCAGCAAGAGCTGGCGCGCGCGGCTCAAGCGCAGCTCGAGATAATAGCGCGCCGGGCGGCAATCGAGGTGCTGCTTGAAAAGCCGCTCGAGATGCCGCCGCGAGAGCCCGACATGCTCCGCCACCGCATCCAGGCTCATGGTCTCCTCGACGTTCGCTTCCATGAAGGACGCCGCCTCGATGATCTTCTGCTGCTTTGCGCCGACGCGCGCCAGCAAGGGGATGCGCTGCTGGTCCTGAGCGCTCCGGATGCGCTCCAGGATGAACTCCTCGGAGATCGCGACCGAGAGATCGTTGCCCATCCGGTGCGCGATCAGGTTGAGCATGAGGTCGAGTGGTGCTGTGCCGCCCGACGCGGTATAGCGGTCACGGTCGATAACGAAAAGCTCGGTCGAGAAATGCACGCGGGGGAATTCACTGCGGACAGCGGGGATGTTCTCCCAATGAATGGCGCAGCGGTAGTCGTCGAGGAGGCCCGCGCGCGCAAGCACGTAGCTGCCGGTGCAGAGTGCGCCCAACGCGACGTTCTGGCGCGATAGCCGTCGAAGATAGGCAATCGTGGTTTCATTGCAGGCCTTGTGCACATCGACGCCGCCGCAAACGAAGACCATGTCGAGGTTCGCCGCTTCCGCCGCGGGTATCGTCGGCACGACCGCGAGGCCGTTGCTGGCTTGGACCGGCTGCCCGGTCAGGCTGAGGATCGACCAGGCGCAGGATGTGTTTCGGCTGAGGCGGTTGGCCATGCGCAATGGCTCCACCGCGTTCGCGAATGCGATCATCGAGTAATTCGGCACGACGAGGAAGCCGACCCTGAGTGCCGTCTTGCGATCAGCGAAATTCATCGAGCTCTCCGTGCCCGCGGCGGGGAGTGGAGTGTGGCGTCCTTATGAGATATCTTGAGCCTGGGACGGCCAAAACACAATCGGACGAGGAGGCGGTTCGCCCGAGGCCGGCGTGCCCGCCGCGCGAGATTTTACCATCATCGGCCGAGGATTTGCCGCACGAGCTGTTCCGATCGAACCGATACGGCTGGAATGTGGGCGGTCAAGAGGTCGCGTGTATGATATCGAAAGACCCTCTTCTGCAACCCTATCAGCTCAAGCGCCTTCGGCTTCGCAATCGCTTCATGTCGACCGCCCATGAGCCGTCCTACACTGTCGATGGCCTGCCGAAGGAGCGCTATCGCCTCTATCATGCGGAAAAAGCCAAGGGCGGCATCGCGCTCACGATGATCGGCGGCTCGTCGGTCGTTGCTCCGGACAGCCCTCAGGCATTCGGCAACATCCTTCTCTACAAGGACGAGGTCGTCCGCTGGCTCAGGGAGCTCGCGGATGACGTGCATAGTCACGGCGCCGCGGTCATGATCCAGATCACGCACCTCGGTCGCCGCACCACGTGGAGCAAGGAGGATTGGCTTCCTGTCGTCGCACCGTCGCCCGTGCGCGAGCCGGCCCATCGCGCCTTCCCGAAATCGGCCGAGGATTGGGATATCGCGCGCCTCATCCGGCACTACGGCGATGCGGCCGAGCGCTGCAAGGCAAGCGGCCTCGATGGCATCGAGCTCGAATGCTACGGCCATCTGGCGGATCAATTCTGGTCCCCCGCCACCAATAAGCGCAGCGACGCCTATGGCGGAACGCTCGAGAACCGCATGCGCTTCTCGTTGGAGGTGCTTCGGGTCATCCGCGATCGCGTGGGACCCGAGTTCGTCCTCGGCGTTCGCATGGTGTGCGACGAGGATTGGGTGCGCGGCCTGTCGAAGGAGGAGGGCGTCGAGATCGCCCGCCGCCTCGCGCGGAGCCGGCTGATCGACTTTATCAACGTGATACGGGGTCATATCGAGAGCGACGAAGCCCTCTCCCACGTCATCCCCGGCATGGGTACGCGCTTGGCGCCGCACCTCGATTTTGCAGGCGAGGTGCGCGAGGCGACGAAATTTCCGGTCTTTCACGCGGCCCGGATCCAGGACGTCGCAACGGCACGGCATGCGGTGGCGACGGGAAAGCTCGACATGGTCGGCATGACGCGCGCCCATATGGCCGACCCGCATATCGCGCGCAAGGTCATGGAAGGGCGGGAGGAGGAAATTCGTCCCTGTGTGGGGATGGGCTATTGCATCGACCGCATCTATCTCGCCGGCGAGGCCCTTTGCATACACAACGCGGCGACCGGACGCGAAGCCATGATGCCCCATGTGGTTGCGCGGAGCAGTGGACACCAAAAGAAGATCGTCGTGGTCGGGGCCGGGCCGGGCGGGCTCGAGGCGGCGCGGGTAGGTGCGGCGCGTGGCCATCGGGTGGTACTCTTCGAAGCGTCGGACAAGCCCGGTGGGCAGCTTCTGATAGCCGCCGGCCTCAAGCGTCGGCGCGAAATCCTCGGGATCGTCGATTGGCGGATGGCCGAATGCGCGCGCGACGGTGTCGAGATGCGATTCAACACTTACGCCGAGGCATCGGACGTGCGGGCGGAAAGCCCGGACGTCGTCATAATCGCGACGGGTGGGATCCCCTATACCTCTTTTCTCGATGAAGGCGAGGGGTTGGCGACGACGACGTGGGACATCCTCTCGGGTGCCGTGCGGCCCGCGGAGAGCGTGCTGCTCTTCGACGACAACGGTGCCCATCCCGGCATGTCGGCCGCCGAATTCATTGCCTGTGCGGGCTCCAAACTCGAGCTTGCGACACCCGAGCGCATCCTGGCACCGGAAGTCGGCGGCACCAATTACCCCGCCTATCTCAAGGCATTCTCCGAGCATGGTGTCGCCATCAGCCTGAACCTGCGCCTCGAACGCATTGGCCGCGTGGGAAACCGGCTCGTTGCGACGCTGTTCAACGAATACGACAAATCGCGCCACCACCGCCACGTCGATCAGGTTGTCGTCGAGCATGGCACGCTGCCGCTCGAAGACCTTTATTTCGAGCTGAAGTCCGGCTCGAGGAATCGAGGCGAAGTCGATTACGATGCCTTGATCGCAAACCGTCCCCAGAATCTCGCCCGCAATCCCGACGGCAGCTACGAGCTCTATCGAATAGGCGACGCGGTCTCGTCGCGGAACATTCACGCGGCCATTTTCGATGGCCTGCGGCTGGCAAAGGATTTTTGAAGATTCGGACGATCGATCGTATTTCCGCGTCATCGTTGTGAAATTTTAATATCCCATTTTTGTCACCGCACCATTTTTGGGGCAGAGCCTATGGTTCATTCGATCCCGTAGAGGCTCGAAGCGGTGCGGACCTATGGGGTGCGTCTTATGCTGGCGACAAGTTTGCGCAAAACCACACACGACACAGCACGGTCCGCCTGGAACGACGGCCGTAAGGCGTTCCTGATCTTTCGTCACGAAGGAATTGACCGGAACCCCTACCCGGAGGGCTCGGAACTTTACGAGGTTTGGAACCAGGGGTTCGAGCAGGAAGCGCTGTTCGGGACTCCGGGCGGAGAAGGCTGATAGGCATTCGCACTGTCCGCCGTATTGGGACTGCGTCCCGCGGGCGGCACCTCAAAACAGATCCAATGTCATCTTGAGTCTCAATTGATGCATCGTGCCGGTTCGCCTTCGCGCGTTGGTCGTCATCGCGCCCGCTTGGTCCATTGAAGGATCATATAGTTCGCCGTCACCCCGTTTAGTTTTGCGGAGATTTCGTCCTCCTTGAAGGCGATCCCCCTCAGTGCGGTTATGTGGTCGACATACTCCTTTGCTGCCACGTCGCTACCGAAGTCCACGTAGCCATCCGGGCGGACCTGGTATCTGCCGCGTTCGGTCGAGAGGAGGCGGAGGGTTGCGCAGATTTCGACGAGGAAATCCTGGGCGAGCCGCATTTGTGCGATATAGAGTGGGCGGGAAGCCGCGTGACGCCGATCGACGCCCTCCAGCACCGGATCGATTTCAGCACCCGAAAGCCCGAGCTTCGTCAGCGCATCCGCGACGCGCTTGCGCTCGCCACTCATTATATTCTGGACGGATGCCGCGACGCTGTCGGCGACATCGTGCTTTTCCGTCGCGATTCTCAAGGCGCCGTCGATCGCTTCCGGGTCTTCGAGGTTCGCTGGTGCAAGGGCGCCGGTGAGAGCGGGATCGTCCAGCGAGGCAAAGGCTCGCGCCACCTCGGCGTTCGTTTCCTCCGCGATTTGGCGGACCTGATCCATCTCCCTGCCGAGCCTGCTGTTGGAGCGCGCTATGATCTGCTGTGCCTCGCTCTGGGTCGAGACCGAGGCCAGTTCGCGTTGCAGGCGATAGGCTTCATAGTTGGATCGTATGCTGTTCCAATTGGCGGCGACGGCGGCGGTCGCCATGGCGAGGAAGACGAAATCCCACCTTGCCTTCTTTCCACGATGTTGCCGGAATAGATTGATACAGAGGCCGATCAAGGCGATGGGGAGAGTTTCCGCCAAGACATAAGCCTGTCCGGCGGCAGGGTTGGAAAAGGCATAGGTGCCTGTCGCGACGACGACGGCAACAAAGATGCCGAACGCGATCCAGCTCTGCACGCGTTCCATCGATTCCCTAGTTTCCTTTCACCTGCCTGTCCTGCACTCGGTTGCATGTACCCATATCCACAACACGCTGCAGGCTATCGGTCGAGCCACACCTCGGTCAGGTCCTGGCCGATGTAATGGCTCGGCGTCATGTTCCAACCCTTCAAATCTGCTGAGGTCACGACGATCCGGTTCCACCACAGAATCGGCGTCGTGTAGGCCTCGGTCAGGGCACGCCGCTCGAAGTCGCGGACGATCTTTATGCGCTGGCGCCGATCGACGCTGACGGCCTGGCCGATATAGAGCGCGTCGAGGAAACGATCGGTCGAGGCGGCGTAATTCGAGGGCGAGAGATCGCGCGAGACGTATTTCGTGAGCTGCAGTGTCGGGTCGTCGAAATAATCGCCGCCAAAATCGAACGCAACGGTGAAATGTCCGCCTTCGAGTGCCGACTGCCACTCCTTGGTATTGAATTTTTCCTGCGTCGCCTCGACGCCGATTTCCCGCCACGCCGCGATGACGGCATCGGCCGCCGGCCCGTAGGGCATGGGTATGTCGCGATTGGTCAGCGTGATCTTGAGATCCTTCACGCCGGCCTCCGAGAGCAGGCGCTTCGCCTCGATGCGCGAGGCCGAAATATCGCGCGAGAAGCCCGGCAGTTGCGCAAGTTCGTCCTCGGGCGTGGTCATGCTCGATCCCGGCCGCATGAGTCCGCCGACGTATTTGAGGAACGTCGTGTCGGACAGCGTCCGCGCCATGTTCCACCGGTCGATCGCGAGCGAAAGGGCGCGCCGCACGCGCGCATCGTCGAAGGGCGGCTGCTTCGTGTTGAATACGAGAAGCAGGTCGATGAGCCACGCACTCTCATAGACGTCGATATGATCGCCCATCGTCCCGATGAGCTGGTCGCGCTCGGTCGGCGTGACGCTGCGGAATTCCGCCTTGATGCGGCCGCTCTCGATCCCTTTGATGACGGCGTCGCCGGTCATGAAGTCCGCTTCATAGCCGTCGAGATACGGCCGATCGGGAAGGAAGTAGTGCTGCCAGCGCTTGCCCGTCCAATGTTGTCCTTTGACGTGCTCGACGAAAACGAAAGGACCGGTGCCGAGGACGTGCGTTCTCGGGAATTGCGGGTCCTCGGCGAGCTTTGCAGCGCTATAGATGCAGTTCCACGGCGACGCGAAATTGGCCAGCATCGCCGCTTCCGGCCAGCGCAGATGGAAGACCACGGTGAGCGGGTTCGGCGTCTCGACGCTCGCGATCGAGGAATAGTCGACTTGGCGCGCCGAGATCACGCCCGGTGGCGGGTGCGCGATCCGCTCATAGCTCGCCTTGACGTCCGCGGAAGTGAGCCGAGAGCCGTCGTGGAACAGGACGTTGGGGCGGAGCTTGAAGGTATAAGTAAGTTTGTCCGGGGAAACGGTCCAGGATTCGGCGAGATCGCCTGTGACTTGCGGGTAGTTCGCGGTATCGAATTTAAGCAGCGTCGAATAGTGCGGCGCCACGGGATGGAGAAAAGCGAAGGAGACGTTGGCGTGGCAGTCGTAATTCGCGGGCTCGGCGTCGACCGCGAACACGAGCGTGCCGCCCCGCTTTGGAACGGGTTCTTGCGCGCCGGCGTCGCAGGCGAAAAGAAGAGCGAAGATAGCGCCGAATGCGACACGGCTCACCCGCAAGGTACTGCCTCGGTGCAAGGTCTGCCCCCTCTTGAAGACTTCTTTTCTCCGGTCGTCCGCCTCGCTAGTGCGTGGCCTGCCAGTGTTCGAACTGATTAAAGAGCTCGTCCTTTTGCTGCTGGCTCATCGCAGGTCCGCCGCTCGCGCGCTGCCGCTCGTCTATGAAGCGGTAGAATATGGCTTTCATCTCGGCCGGATCCGACTTCGCCGTGACCGTTGCGTTTCGCTTCAGCCATTCGGTGGCCGGTGCAAACCGCACCCATCCCGGCAGCTCCGCGGCGAGATTGACCTCCTTCC
>DATDHA010000492.1:0-2268 GCA_036521815.1 Alphaproteobacteria bacterium
GTCATGCCCGAGGTAACGATTGCCGCCGCCGACGGCGGCAGCTTCTCCGCCTATCTCGCCCGTCCCGCCGCCGGCAAGGGACCGGGTGTGGTGGTCTGCCAGGAGATTTTCGGGGTCAATCACGTCATGCGCGAGGTCTGCCTCGACCTCGCGAAACAGGGCTACTTCGCGATCTGCCCCGACCTCTTCTGGCGCCAGCAGCCCGGCATACAGATCACCGACAAGACCGAGGCCGAATGGGCGCGCGCTTTCGAGCTTTACAAGGGCTTCAACGAAGCGAAGGGTGTGGACGATCTCAAGGCGACCCTCGACTTCATGCGCAAACATGACGGCTGCACGGGCAAGGTCGGTGCGGTCGGCTTTTGCCTCGGCGGCAAGCTCGCCTATCTCATGGCGACACGAACGACGTCGGATTGCAGTGTGGGCTATTACGGCGTCGGCATCGAAGCCGCCCTCGACGAGGCGAAAAACATCAAGAAACCCCTGATGCTCCATATCGCGGAGAAGGACGAGTATTGCCCACCGGCCGCACAAGCCAAGATCAAGGCCGCATTCGTCAACCACAAGCTCGTCACGATCCACAGCTATTCCAGCATGAATCACGCGTTCGCGCGCGTGGGCGGGCAGCATTACGACAAGACGTCGGCCGACCTCGCCAATGGCCGGACGGCCAACAACTTCAAGAAGACCCTGAGCTGATTCAAAAAAGGAGTATCCATGGTCAAGGCGATTCAAGTCTCCACGCCGGGCGGTCCCGAGGTTCTTCGGATGGTCGATATGCCACTCCCCCCGCCGGGGCCGGGCCAGGTCGTCGTTCGTCACCACGCGATCGGGCTCAATTATATCGACGTCTATGTCCGAACCGGCCTCTACAAGCAGCCGAGCTATCCCTGCGGCCTCGGATACGAGGGCGCCGGCGTCGTCGAGGCGGTCGGACCCAAGGTGAAGGATTTCAAGGTCGGCGACCGCGTCGCCTATGGACAAAGCCCCCTCGGCGCCTACGCCGAGGCGCGCATCATGCCGGTCGACCGTCTCGTGAAGCTTCCCAAGGAGATCGACTTCAAAATCGGTGCGGCGATGATGCTCCAGGGGATGACCGCGCGCTATCTCCTGCGCCGCACCTACAGGGTCAAGAAGGGCGACACGATTCTCGTGCACGCGGCCGCCGGCGGCGTGGGCCTCATCATGTGCCAGTGGGCGAAATCGCTCGGCGCCACCGTGATCGGCACCGTGAGCTCGGACGAGAAGGCAGCGCTTGCCAAATCGCACGGGTGCAAATTCCCCATCGTGACCAGCCGGGAGGATTTCGCCGAGCGCGTGAAGCAGATCACCAAGGGCAAGGGGGTGCCGGTCGTCTACGACTCGATCGGCAAAGACACCTACGAGAAGTCCCTCGCGTGCCTCGCACCCTTCGGCCTCTTCGTCACCTTCGGCAACGCATCGGGCCCGATCCCGCCTTTCGACCTCGGCCAGCTCGCCGCGAAAGGCTCCCTCTACGTCACGCGCCCAACGCTCGGGACTTACGTGGCAAAACATGAGGATCTTGTCGCCACCGCACGGGATCTTTTCCGCGTCGTCAAGAGCGGTGCAGTCAAGATTCGCGTCAACCAGATCTATCGCCTCGCGGATGCGGCGCAAGCCCATCGCGATCTCGAGGCGCGCAAGACGACGGGTTCGAGTGTGCTGCTGCCATAGAGCATTTTCCGGCAAAGTGGCTGTGCGACGACGAAGCCGTCGCGCAGGTCGCAAACGAAAGGGGCGCTCCCTCGAGCGCCCCAAATCGTCTTACGCGCCGTGTCGCGCTATTGATTCATCGATTGGAAGAATTCGCCGTTCGTCTTGGTGTGACGGAGCTTGTCGAGCAGGAATTCCATCGCGTCGTTCATGCCCATCGGCATCAGAATGCGACGCAGCACCCACATCTTGGCCAGAACGTCCCGCTCGACCAGGAGTTCTTCCTTGCGCGTGCCCGAGCGCGTGATGTCGATCGACGGGAAGACGCGCTTGTCCGAGAGCTTGCGGTCGAGAATGATTTCGGAATTGCCGGTTCCCTTGAACTCCTCGAAAATCACCTCGTCCATGCGCGAGCCGGTATCGATGAGTGCCGTTGCGATGATGGTGAGCGATCCACCCTCCTCGATATTGCGCGCCGCACCGAAAAAGCGTTTCGGCCGCTGTAAGGCATTGGCGTCGACGCCACCCGTCAACACCTTTCCCGAGGACGGCACCACGGTGTTGTAGGCGCGCGCCAACCGCGTGATCGAATCG
>DATDHA010000493.1:0-9759 GCA_036521815.1 Alphaproteobacteria bacterium
GGGAGGTCGGCAGGGCGTCAGCGCTGCCGGGTGGGGGGTCTATCGCCGCGAGCGCCAGCGAGCGGGTGGGGGTGGCCCTTACCCTGCTAATAAACAACCTCATGGTGAGGAGCGATCGCCAGGCCGCGTCTCGAACCATAGGGGGTCCAGCATCGCACAGAGCCCATTCCACTTGGCGCCACCTTGCATTAGTCTCCCCGGCGCAAGAAACGGAAATGGGACAAGCAATGCCGACGCATACCCTTGCGCACAACACTCGGGCGTTCGACCTCGCCGAAGTGCCGGCCCGCATTGCGGGTGCCGCTGCCTGGTACGGCCCCGACATGGCGAAACGCAGCGAATGGATCGAAGCACTCGGCCCGCGCGAGATCGCCGAAATCGACCACGCCACGCAAGCGCTCGCCGCGCGCGACATCGAACTCGGCAAGATCCGCAAGGCGGATTTTCCACTTCCCACCTTCGCACCCCGGCTCGCACGCATCGTGCGCGAGGTGCTCGAGGGGCGCGGCTTTGCGCTGCTGCGGGGCTTGCGGATCGAGCAATACGACATCCGCCGCACCGCGATCGCCTTTCTCGGCCTCGGCAGCCATATCGGAAGTGCGCGCTCCCAGAACGCCAAGGGTCATATCCTCGGCCACGTCCGGGACCTGGGCCTCACGAGCGACGATCCGAACGTGCGGATCTACCAGACGCACGAGCGGCAGACCTACCACACGGATTCGTGCGATGTCGTAGCACTCATCTGCCTCAAGACCGCCAGATCGGGCGGGCTTTCGAGCCTGGTCAGCTCGGTCACGATTTACAACGAGATGCGCAAGCGCGCCCCCGATCTCGCCCGGTTGCTGTTCGAGCCGATCGAGACCGACCGGCGCGGCGAAGTCGGCGTCGGCCAGAAGCCCTATTTCCGCATCCCGGTCTTCAACTGGCACGCGGGCCTGCTTTCCACCATCTATCAGCGCCAGTACATCGAATCGGCGCGGCGTTTCCCCGACGTACCACCACTCACGGCAACGCAAGTCGAAGCTCTCGATCTCTTCGACGCGCTCGCCAACGATCCCGCCCTCTCCATGCACATGGAATTCCGCCCCGGCGACATTCAGCTCGTGCACAACCACGCGCTCCTTCACGACCGCACGGGGTTCGAGGATTGGGCGGAGCCGGAGCGAAAGCGTCACCTGCTGCGCCTCTGGTTGGCAGCCGAGGGTGCCCGCCCGCTCCCGCCCGTTTTCGCCGAGCGCTTTGGCACGGTGACGCCGGGCGAGCGCGGCGGGATCCACGCACCTGACACGCGGCTGAACGCCCCACTCGAGGCTGTGTAGGCGCTCCGCACCAGCCGACCGCAAGATCGATCAGAGTGCCAGGGGTGTGCGGAAAAGAACGAACTCGTCGTCCTCGTAGAGTATCTCGGCATTGCTGCCGAGGCGTGCGAGCAACTTGCGGAACTGAAGGCAGGTAACACCGAGTGCCCGCTCGTGCGCGTCGGCGGCGGAAGCCCGGCCGGAGCAACCCCGGTCGTCGTCGATGCCGTAGCCGCTGAACTGCCAGAGGACGAAATGTGCGGGCGGGAGGTGCGCCCACGGATTGACGAGCCCGCCAAGCTCGACGTCGTAGATCTTGTTCCGTCGGAAATCGAGATAGAAGGGTGCGCCGATCCACGCCATCGCGGTTTCGTGCTCGGGGATCAGCGCCTGAAGCCGCTCGACTTTGGCCTTGGTCGAGCCATGGAGGACGTTTTCGCTATAAGCGAGGAACGCGGGCGAGGTTGCAGTCGCGCGGAACGCAAGGATGGTACCCGTCGAAAACGCCTGCTCCGCCCTCTGGACCAAGCCGCCCGCAAGGATCGCGAGGGCGGCGAGCGATGCGATGACGTTTGCGCTCCATGCGAGGCGCCTGCGCGAAGTGGCCTCGATGCGGGCGGCGAACGCGGCACTCAAAAGCGTCAGGGCCGGCAACGACCCGATCGCGACCGGGCAGAAGTAGCGCAGTGCCGTATCGCCGTCGACCACCCGAGGGGCCACGATCAGCATCATGACGAGGTAGGTGGAGATCACGGCGAACCAGGTGCCGGCGAGAAGGTAAGCCGTGCCGCGCCCATCGTCCGAGCGAGCGCTCTTTGCAAGGGCAAGCGACGCAATCACGGCACAGCCCACGAAGAGCACAATGATCGTCACGTGCAGCGGGGATTCGCCGTAGAATGAGTCGATGCCGGAGAAGAGTGCTTCCAATCCGCCGCCGACCAAAGCCGCGGGTGCCGCGGCCACCGTGCTCGCGAGCGTCGCGGCAGCGTTCATCTTGGCCTCGATGGCGTAGCGATAGCTGGCGCCATGGAGGGCAAGCCAAGGACTTGCGAAGAGGATCGCGAACACCACCGTGCGGCCACCCCATCGCAGCAGCGCTCTCGCGTCGCGCGATGCGAGTGCGGTCATTCCGGCGGCCCACAGGAAGTGGCAGGCAACGAACGGCGCAAATGTAGGCTTGAGCGCTATCAGGGCGGCATAGATCGCACCGATCACGGTGGGGGTCGCGGCGAATCCCGCCCGCGACCCATCGATCGCGCGCGGCGATGCGGTCGAAAAGACCAGAAGCATGATCAGGGCGCTGCCCGAATAGAGCGCACCGATGTTCACATATTGGGGATCGATCGCGACGACGAGCAGTGCTGAAAGGCGAATCGGGATAAGCGGAATGCGGAACCGCCGGCCGAATTCCACGACGATGGCAAGGCAAAGGGCCAGGCAAAAGACCGCGTCGACGCCATTCATGTATGCGAGCGGAAAATGCGCCAGCACGAAGGCATGAAGGACCGCCTGTCCGCCGAGCTCCTGAAAGCCGATGGCGCTCAGCGGGCTGCCGAACAGCGTGCCGGTTTCCAGCATGCGGACCGGATGCACAAAATATTTCTGGAAATCGTCGGCGTAATTGAACGCCGCGGGCGGCAATTGCGTGAGGATAGTGAAAGACACGATCACGAGGACGACCGACCACGTCAGAACCAGACGCAGCACCGTCGGCGCACGCCAATTTTCTGGCCGCCAATTTCCCGCCCGCAAATCCCCCAAATGCGAGAGCCTAAGTCCGCGGAGCGAGAGCGCCCAGCCGGCGATGACGATCGCGTCGAGTGCCCAGGCGTAGGCAATGCCGAGGAGATTCAACACACCGCCAAGAAAGACCCAGACAACGAGCCCGAGCGCCACCGCGAGCGGCCAAGGTGCGGTACCGGCCTTGGCGAGGCGCCCCGCCGCCCGCCCCCAGCCGAAGAGCGAGCCGGCATAGAGCGCCATAACGGCAAGGGCCTCGAGGAGCCTCAGCACTATTTCGTCGCTCGTGCTGCGAACGTATCGGCGATCTTGCCTGCCGTCTCCACGACGTTTCTTTCGAGATCGACCCCGGCCAAGACGAATTTCGCCGCCGCGACATAGGGATTGAGCGTGATCACCGCACCCGGCATCTTGTTGCTCGTGGCAGCCTCCTCGATATCGTAAAGCGGCTTCAGCGAGCCCTGCGCCAGATCGTCGACGGCGACAACGACCTGAAGGTCGGTTTGCCCCTGACCGAAGCCGATGACCGCACGGCGCAAGCGATTGCCTTCTTGCACTTCGGTGAAGACGCCGCGCAATAGCCATCCCTCCGCGGGTGCGGTCTCGCCTGGCGCCAAGCGGCGTGCAACGAAACCCTTTTTCTCGAGATCGCCGATGAGCGATTTGGACATGAGATCGACCAGTTCCTTGGCACGGGCCTGCGGGTCCTTGGCGCCGAAGGGCCCAGGGCGCAACGTGGCGAAGGGTCCGCGCGGAAGGATTCCGCGCTCGCTCTCGACCGTTGCGGCGTCGAGATCGAAATCGCGGACGTAGACAGCATTAGGTTTCGCAGCCGGCACCCCGGTGTTTTGCGCGCCAGCGCTGCCGATGAGGAACCAGATTGCCAGGCCCGCGAATAACGACTTGGCGAGGTCCACGCAGAACGAATTGGCGATCGATCCAGCCAAGCAGCCCTCCCCGCTCGGTTGAGGCTCAGCCTTTCCAGTGCGCTGTCTGCGCATCTTCACCCTCATAGACCTGCACGCGCAATGGCCGGCCCGCGGCGGGACAAGCGCTCACAGCACAGACGCTGTCCATGCGCGCCACGAAATCGACGTAGTCGCCGGGCTTGCTGCGGCCGTCCACGGTCTTGATCGCTTTCGAATCGAAATCGTAGTCGATCGTTTGAAAAAGGTTGAGCGGATCGGGAATGTTCTCGGGTGCGATCGAGAATGGCTTGAGCGCTTTTTGCAGAACCTCGTAGCAGCCAAAGGACGGCATGCCCAACGGCCCGCCCACCCGAAAGCGATTGGGGCTGAAGCCGTGATAGTCGCTCTCGCGGAAGTTCTCGAAAACCCAGGCGCTGCACATGCCGTATTGCAGATCATGGACGCCATAGGTGTCCTCGGCGATCGTAAGCAGAACGCTATTCTCGCGGCTGTAGAGTTTGTTGCCGGCCGTGATCATGAAGCGGCCTTCGTTTGCCTTGGTGCGCGCCTGACTGAAACGCTCCGACATGTGGTTCGCATTGAAGCAGACGAAGTCGCAAATCGCACCACCGTCGATGTCCGTCACCCGGATATGCTGGCCTTGCCGAACGACCCAGGCGCCCCCCTCGCGCCCGGGCACCACGACGTCGATGCCGGTTTTCATTTTGCCCCCTTCCGCCGGTGTCTATCGGCCCTGGAGTGCGGCCGTCCCCGCCGCGATCTTATTGCCTCGACTTCGAGCCGTCCACGCCCCCAGCCGTCGACGTGCCCAACCTCCCCGGCGAAAGATTTGACATTTCACGAGTGTGGGGGCTACGGAGGGTTGATTTTCACGCCGTGAGGGTGCTACGCCGGGCAGCGGCTGCGGTTTGGGACTGCCCCGACGCTGGGTCGGGCTTTCTTGGAGGTGTCATGCGCAAGCTCATGTTGGCCGTTCTTCTTTCGAGCGTACCGGTTTTCGTGGTCCGCGCCGCGGAAGCCTTGCCCGGACCGACGGCATCGGACATACAGCAGGCCGTGCGTGCGCATATCGCGGCGGAAATCAGCACGATCGAGGCCGTCCAACGCAAGGACGTTCCACCGATCAGGGAACTTCTAGGGCCGATTGCCGAAAGAATGCTGCCGGACCCAGCCTCGATCCAGGTAACGGTGGATCACGAGGCCCCAATCGCCCCCGATCGCTACACGGCACTTGTGACGATCAGCGGGAATCTCGGCACGGAGACGCGCTCGATCGAGCTTGTCCACAAGCCCGATCGCTGGGCTCTCGCCGAAGATTGAGCGTACTGGATACTCGGCCGCTCTCGGCATCAGCGCCGGTTGTTGCCGTCGCTCTTCATCCGGGGATGACGCTTCTCGTCGTCGAAACAAGCGGCATAGGCTTGCTGGTATCCTGCGTTGTACTCGGGCTCCACCGCGAATCGCCGCTCATCCCTCGTTGTCGTGCCGTCAAAGCCGTCGCGGCCCGCATCGATGTAACCCGTTTGGCAACCGGCAACGTAGCCGTCCGTGAAGGCGGCACTCTGGCCGGGTGGGGGTACGCGCGGGTTTTCCAAGGGCGCGGCGAAGGCCGAGGCGCACAAGAGACATGCCGCCGCACTCAGAATGAGGCTGGCAGTGGCGAAGCTGGAACGTGGCTTGTTCATGTGGCACTCGCCTTCCATTTCGACGCTTTGCCGATGGCGCGATATATTTCCGGCGGCACTGGCGCATGCACCAACGTGCCGGATACGTAAGCACGCCAGTTCGCGTAAACACGCAAGTTCGCGGTTCAATCTACATTGTCCGGGAGGCTCTTCTTACTAACAATTATGTTAGGTGGGGAAGCCACGCGCGTTACGCATCACCCGGAGGTTGGCGTCTTGGCGCCCGGCAGCCATCCAGGAACAATTTGACGGTATCGCGAACCCAGATATCGAGTTCGGGTCGACTCATCGGGACTCCGAGACCGAGTGCCCGGCGCTGAGGTGCCGAAATCACCATCTGGAGAAATTGCTCCGCGGCGAATTGGCAATCGCGCAGGTCGAGTCGCCCCGCATCCGCCTCCTGCTCGAGGAGTTTCGAGATGTGGCCGATGGCCTCCTGTCGAGCACCCTGGGCATGTACGACCTCGGCCAGCTTCGGGAATCGCGTGGCCTCCGACAGGATGACGCGATAAAGGGCGAGTGCTTCCGGCGTAAGGCTCGCGGCGAGGATGAGGTGTGCCAGGTTTTCCAGAATCTCGTCGAACGTGTCCCCTTTTGGCAGGATCGCATTTCCGGGCGGGCGCAGCCGATCGACGAGACGATGCACGACCGCACCGAAAAGATCGGCCTTGTCGTTGAAGCGGTGATAGAAGGTGCGCTTCGAGATGCCGGCGCGCTGGGCGATCGCCTCCACGCTGGTGGCACCGTAGCCGTGCGTCAGGATGAGCGTCGTTGCGACGTCGAGGATCTTCTCCCGTATCCGCGGAGCCTCGAGCTGCGACGGACGCCCGCCGCGCCGCGGCGGCCCCATCGAAGAACGCACACCTTCTGCCGACCTCAACGGTGGCCTCCTACCGGTCTGCCGCCGCAGCATGGACGATCGTGGGACCGTCGCACGTGCGAATGGGTGCCTCCAAATACCTTGCAATCCACAAGATGCATGAATCGGCCGCGCGCGTCCAAGCGCCAATTCTCCCCTATAATGGACGGCCATATAATCGGCGGCCGGCCGGAACTAATAGCCATAATAGTAGTAATGGTAGCGCGGTGGGGGTGGTGCGTAGGCCGGCACGACGATGCAGCCGCACGTCGTAGAGAGCAGGGCTAGTCCCACGAAGGCCTGGACCAGCCTCGATATCCTCGGTTTCCATCCGCGCATGACTAACCTTCCCGTCGTCACTTCCCGCTCCCTTCCGTTCCTTCGGCGCCCACGGTACGCAATCGCTCAGGCCAGCCCGTGCTGGCCGGTACCTCGCCCCGGACGCGGCACCTCGCCGCCGCCGAAGCCTTGGTGCACAGGGCGCATTTTATCGCTCTTGGAATTAAAACGCAACGGTATCGTTTCATTAACCATACCCAGATGCGGGGCAAAAGGAAGTCGTGCGGATATCGGTGCAGGGGAAAATCCGCGAGGTCGGTGAGAGCCGCGCGGCCGCGTGCGCTATCGATCTCTCCGCTCGCCGAATATCGCCGGATCACCTGTGCCACTTCAACGTCGAGCAGGTGAGGCGCATGCAACGTCTGTCGAGGATCGAATAGCCATTTTGTGACCGTCATTGCTGCCGGCGTGCCGAGGAGCGCCTCGAGCATGGCCGAAGCATCGACAACGATCATTTGCGATCGCGTTCCGCGCGGACTGCCTCAGTTGGCGTCACGGAAGGGGTCATTCCCGCGCGGCGCTCTAAACGCGAGCGCAGTTCATCGAGTGTCGGCCGCTCGGCAACCTGACGAATCTCTTTCCTCAGGTAATCGGAGAGCGACATGCCCGCCAGTGCCGCACGCGATTTGGTAAATCGGCTGCCCCGCGCTCTATTGATTTTGTCGCATTTTCTGCGGCAAACCCTGTGCGGCGGTTTCGTCGTGGCACAGCCACCTTGCCGGCAAATGCGTTAGAGCGTGACGCGATTAAGTTGATCCACCGTCCCTCCTCACCCAGCTTCGGGTACGCTCAGCGTTGCTTCGCTAACCCTACGCAACCCTCTCCTCCCGCGTGCGAACGCACGCTCTTGTGCGTGACGCGGAGAGGCGGGCTTCGCCCGCCGGGGGAGGAGAGGGAAGGGTGAGGAGGGCTTCGCGACTCCATATCATTCCATCACGCCCTAGCCCGCGAGCCGGCGAAGCTCGGGCGTCGCCGCTTCGAGGCCGCGTCCGAACCGTTCGACCGCCTCGTCCACTTCCTGCTGGGTGATGCAGAGCGGCGGGGAGAACGACGTCACCTCGATGAACGGCAGTGGACGCGTCATGACGCCCTGTTCGAGGGCCTTCCGGGCTACGACCCTGTGTGCGTTGGCCTTGGGGTCGAAAAAGCGCCGCTTCGCCTTGTCGGCGACGAACTCGACCGCCAGCATGAGCCCTTCGCCGCGCACCTCGCCCACGAAGGGGTTGTCCGCGACCCGCTCCGTCAGGCGCTTCAAGAAATAGGGGCCGAGCTTGGCCGAATTCTCGACCAGGCCTTCGCGCTCCATGATGTCAAGGTTCGTCATCCCGAGGGCACCGCCGATCGGGTGGCCGGAATAGGTGAACCCATGCATCACAGGGCCGTATTCAGCGGACGCGTTGCACAGCACGTCCCAGATTTCCGCCGAAATGACGGAGGCGGACACGGGGAAATAGGCGCTCGTAATCCCCTTCGCGAGTGTCACGATATCCGGCTTTAGATTGTAGAGGCCGGTCGCGAACCACGAACCCAGGCGGCCGAATCCGGTGATGACCTCGTCGGCGATGAAAAGGATGTCGCTCTCCTTGAGCACCTCCTGCACCGCCTCGAAATAACCTGGAGGCGGCAGAAACACCCCACCCGTCCCCATGACCGGCTCGGCAATGAACGCGGCGATGGTGTCGGCACCTTCGCGCGCGATCAGGTCCTTGAGTTCTCGGATCAAGCGATCGGTGAACGCACTCTCATCCTCGCCGGGTTTGGAGAAGCGGTAGAAATGCGGACACGACGTATAGTGCACGCCGTCGAGCGGCAGATCGAATGCCTTGTGGTAGCGCTCGATCCCCGTCAAGCTCGCCGCCGCATAGGTCAGGCCGTGATAGGCACCCACGCGCGAGATGAATTTCTTCTTCCCCGGTTTGCCGCGCAGATTGTTGTAGTAGCGGGCGAGTTTGAAATTCGTGTCGTTGGCGTCGGAGCCGGAGGTGCCGAAGAACATCTTCGAGAGGTGGCTCGCACCCGCCTTCTCCCGGAAAAGCCCCAGAACGCGATCCGCCAGGCGGATGATCGGTTCGTTCGAGGCCGAGCCGAATATGTGATAGTAGCTCAGGTTCCGCACCGCTTGCGCCGCGGTTTGCACCATCTCCTCGCGGCCAAATCCGATATTGACGCACCACAAGCCCGCACCGCAGTCGATCATTTCCTTGCCATTATGGTCCTTGAGCGTGACACCCTGTCCGCCCATCACGATGAGCGGGCCGTTTTTCAGATGCTCGGAAACAGACGTGAGGGGATGGAGGAGGCTCTGCTTGTCCATTTCCTCAAGCGAGTAATTTTTCGCGACCGCAGTGTCCATCGAACTTTCTCCCGCGTTCAGGTGAGGCGTGCCACAATCCCATTTTCACTGGTCGGCCAGTCGATCTTCAGGTGGGCACTCGAAAGACCGACCGTCTGCAGGGCAAAACCGCTCGAATAGAGGCTACACTCAGCCCGCCGCGGCCTCGATTGCGCCGTGTTCCGCAGGCGTCTGCCTGTCATACAGAGGAATTCGCCCTATCCTGGGGCCGGAACCAGCACAACTCAAGCCCCAAGTTGCCTTGCTCAGGTGCGGGAAGGCTCGTCCCGAAGGCGAGGCAGGCGAGTGGCGAAACAAAAGACCCCGGGGAACCTGCGTCCCGGCTAGTGTGGTGGATTTGAAGTTCCTAAGATTTTGGTGGCAGCCACGTTTAGGAACTTCAAATCCGAGGACCACACTAGATTCAACAAATTCTAGTGTGGCTTTGAATCCGAAATTCGCTCACGGTCCCGCACCCAAGATATGGCGAATCTCGGATTCGCCACACTAGAGTGACCTTGAGTATCGCCAAAATTCCCCGCACCGGTGGTCGCGGTATAATGCCGCTCGATCATGG
>DATDHA010000494.1:0-1929 GCA_036521815.1 Alphaproteobacteria bacterium
GCTGCGTGCGCGGCGGTTTGAACTGGATGACCTTGCCCAACTCGATCAGTCCTTCTTCGCGCTCGCGCGAGCCAGTGCTCGAAGCCTCAGGCCCGCGAGCCTGATCAATCCGTCGGCGTCGGCCTGATTATAGCCGCCCGCTTCCTCGAAACTCGCGATCTTCGGATCGTACAACGAGTTCGGCGATTTGCGGCCGGCGATCCAGACTCCGCCCTTGAAGAGCTTCAGCCGCGCCACACCGTTCACGTTTTTCTGCGTATCGTCCATCAGCGCCTGCAGCGCCTCTCGCTCGGGCGCAAACCAATATCCGTAATACACCATTTCCGCGTAGCGGGGGATAAGCGAGTCGCGCAGATGCATCACCTCGCGATCCAAGGTGAGCTGCTCAACCGCGCGATGCCCGTGGAATAGGATCGTCACGCCCGGAGTCTCGTAAACTCCTCGCGATTTGATTCCAACGTAACGATTCTCGACGAGATCGACGCGGCCGATCCCGTGCCGGCCAGCAATTTCGTTGGCGCGCTCGATAATCCGTACCGGCGCCAGCCGCTCGCCGTTGATCGCGACTGGATTGCCGCCGGCGTACTCGATCTCGACGTACTCAGGCGTATTCGGCGCATCCTCTGCGGAGACGGTCATGCGGAACATGTCGTTGTAAGGCTCGCGCCACGGGTCTTCGAGGATACCGCCCTCGTAACTGACGTGAACCATGTTGCGATCCATCGAGTACGGCTTCTCGGCGGTCACCTGCACCGGAATCTTCTTCTCGTCGGCGTAGGCGATCATGTCGGCGCGGCCGACGAACGGCCAGTCGGTACGGCGCCACGGCGCGATGATCTTCAGGTCCGGCGCGAGCCGCGCAATCGTCAGCTCGAATCGCACCTGGTCGTTGCCCTTGCCAGTGCATCCGTGCGCGACGGCGTCGGCACCTTCCTCGCGCGCGATCTCAACCAGCTTCTTGGCGATCACCGGCCGCGCGATCGACGTGCCGAGCATGTAATAGCCCTCGTACACGGCACTGGCGCGCAACATCGGGAAGACGAAGTCGCGCGCGAACTCCTCGCGCAGATCGACGATATGAAGCTTGCTCGCGCCCGTCTTGAGCGCCTTCGTTTCGAGGCCGTCGGTCTCATCGCCCTGTCCCACATCGGCGCAGTATGCGATCACTTCGCATCCGAACTGATCTTTGATCCAGCGCAGCATCACCGAGGTGTCGAGTCCGCCCGAGTACGAGAGCACCAGTTTTTTAATTTTCCCGGTTGCCACGATTCTTACGTCATCACGCCGGTGACGGCGAAATCTGCAAAATTTCAGGACGTATCAGCCAGACCATCACGGCTTTCTGCGCATGCAGCCGGTTCTCGGCCTGATCGAGCACGACCGAGCGCGGCCCGTCGATCACGTCGTCGGTAATTTCCTCGCCGCGATGCGCCGGCAGGCAATGCATCACGATCGCGCCCTTACGCGCATGTTTCATCAACGCGTCGTTGACCTGGAAGCCCTTGAAGTCGCGCCGCCGCTGGACAGCTTCCTTCTCACGGCCCATCGACGTCCAGGTGTCAGTATAGACCACGTCGGCGTCCTTCACCGCCTCGGCGGGATCGTCGGTGAGCGTGCCGATTTCCTCGTTGCGCAGCCGCTTCATGAACTCCTTCTCCGGCTCGTAGCCTTTCGGACACGCGAGCCGCAGCTCGAAACCCGCCAGCGCCGCCGCCTCGATCCAGCTCTGCGCCAGGTTGAATCCATCGCCGACGAACGCGACGCGCACTTTGCCGAGATCGCGCCCGAAGCGTTCCTGCAAGGTCATCAGGTCGGCGAGCAACTGGCACGGGTGCAGCAAATCCGTGAGCCCGTTGATAACGGGAACGCTGGCCTCGCGCGCAAGCTCGACTGCGGTCTCGTGCGAGAACGTGCGAATCATGATCAGAT
>DATDHA010000495.1:0-1565 GCA_036521815.1 Alphaproteobacteria bacterium
CCCACTTCGAGTGCCGCAGCGAGGGCCGCACCCGACGAAATCCCCACCGGCAGGCCGTCGAGTTTCGCTGTCTTGCGCGCGGTCTGGAACGCGGTGTCGTTGCCGATGCGGATCACCTCATCGATCAATTTGGTATCGAGGATTTGGGGAACAAACCCGGCCCCAATACCCTGGATCTTGTGCGGCCCAGGCAATCCGCCCGAGATCACCGGGCTGTCCTCGGGTTCGACGGCCACGATCCTGAGGTGCGGCAGGCGAGGTTTCAGAACTTGGCCGACCCCGGTGAGGGTTCCCCCCGTGCCGACGCCAACAACAAATGCGTCAAGATTTCCGCCCGTGTCGTGCCAGATTTCCTCGGCGGTCGTGACACGGTGGATTTCCGGATTGGCGGGATTGTTGAACTGCTGAAGAATGATCGCGTCGCCGATCTCCGCGACGATTTTCTCGGCCCGCGCGATCGCCCCATGCATGCCCTCGCCCGCCGGCGTGAGTTCGGTTTCAGCACCTAGCAGAAGCAGCATCTTGCGCCGCTCGATCGACATGCTCTCGGGCATCGTCAGAATGAGCCGCCGTCCCTTGGCGGCGCAAACGAAAGCGAGGGCGATGCCTGTGTTGCCGGAGGTGGGTTCGACAATGACCGTCTTCGGCCCGAGCTTGCCCGCACGTTCCGCTGCCTCGATCATCGCAAGTCCGATCCGATCCTTGACCGAGGCGAGCGGGTTGAAAAACTCGAGCTTGGCGAGAATTTCCGCCTTGCATCCTGCCGCCTCCGCGAGGCGTTGTACGCGTACGAGCGGGGTTGCGCCGATCGTCGCGAGAATGCTGTCGTAGATCCGGCCGCGAAAACCGGCATTTTGCGATTGAGCTCGGTCCATGGCCTGCGTCCTGTCCTCGACGGCTCTCAGATCACGAAATCGAGTTTCTGGAAGGCTTCGCTCTTCAAGTTCGCCTGATGCGCGCGCAGGCAAAGGTCCTCAATGGTCAGGGTGTCGAGCCGCGCCATCACTTCGTTCTGCAATTCCTGCCAGAGCGGCCTGACCACCTTCCGGCCAAGCTCGGAGCCGGCAGGGTTCTCGATCGGATCGTCTGCACTCTCCATGGCGCGCACGATGCGGACGATCTCCCCGACCGTGATCTTACGCCGCTCACGCGACAGGCGATATCCGCCCCGCGGCCCGCGCACACCCGATAGAATCCCCGCGCGAACGAGTTGCTGCAGGACCTGCTCGAGATAGCGGCGCGGAATTCCCTGGCGGCGCGTTATTTCGCCGGACTGCACGGGCTCGCTGCCGGCGTTATAGGCAATGTCAAGCACGGCCTCGATCGCGAAGATGAGCTTTTTCGAGAGCCGAAGCATTCGCTTCAGTCGCCTCCCGCCCTGCCGGCCGAGGCGTGCGAGCGTGCGGCCCCCGCCTCGGGGCTAAACCCGTCCGTCGAGCCGAAGCCGCTTCCCGCACGCGTCGTTTCAGGCAACTCGGCGACCTCCTCGAGAGCGGCTTGCGTCACGCGCGCGACGACAAGCTGCGCAATACGCATGCCGCGGGTCACCGTGAAGCGGTGCTCAC
>DATDHA010000496.1:0-4817 GCA_036521815.1 Alphaproteobacteria bacterium
ATGAGCTTGAGCGTGTCGCGATTGATCATGTCGCGCGTCTCGTTGGTGAGAGGGATGTGCAGCGTGATCACATCGGCGCGCTTGAAAAGTGCTTCCAGCTCGACCCGCTCGACGCTCAGGGAGGCGGCCCGCTCGGGCAGCAGGAAGGGATCGAATGCGATCACCTTCATATGGAGCCCGCGCGCGCGCTCGGCGACGATCGAGCCGATGTTGCCGCAGCCGACGATGCCGAGCGTCTTGTTGGTGAGCTCAACGCCCATGAAGCGGTTCTTCTCCCACCGGCCCGCATGGGTCGAGCGGTCAGCCTGGGGAATTCGGCGGGCGAGTGCGAACATCATCGCCACGGCATGCTCGGCGGTCGTGACCGCATTGCCGAAGGGTGTGTTCATCACCACGACACCTCGCGCGGTTGCCGCCGCCAAATCGACATTGTCCACGCCGATGCCCGCGCGCCCGATGACCTTCAGGTTGCGTGCCGCTTCGAGCACCATTGCCGTCACCTTTGTCGCCGAGCGGATCGCGAGACCGTCGTAGCCGTCGATGACGCCGATCAGCTCAGGCTCCTTGAGCCCGATCTTCACGTCCGCCTCGATGCCGCGTTCCTTGAAAATATCGACGGCACGGGGACTGAGATTGTCTGCGATAAGGACCCTTGTCATATCAACGCTCGCACAAATTGCCGTCACCGGTTGGCGCCGATGGGGTTCAGGCGGCGGCGACGAATTCGCCGCACACGCTCTCGTAGGCCCAATCGAGCCACGGGAAAAGCGCTTCCAGATCCGCGCACTCGATCGTGGCTCCCGCCCAAATCCGCAGGCCCGGCGGCGCGTCGCGATAGGCGTTTATGTCGAAGGCAACACCCTCGTCTTCGAGCACGCCCGTGAGCTTCTTCGCAAGCGTCGATCGCGCATCGACCGGGAGCTGAGCCACCCGCGGATCGGCGAATGCGAGGCAGACCGATGTGCAGGAACGCGTCTTGGCGTCTTTCGCCAGGAACTCGATCCACGGCGTGCGAGCGACCCATTTGGCGATCGCGGCCAGGTTGCTCTCCGAGCGCGCGATCAGCGCCTTGAGCCCGCCCTCACTTTCGGCCCATCTGAGGCCGTCGAGCGCATCCTCGACGCAGAGCATCGAGGGTGTATTGATCGTCTCGCCCTTGAACACGCCGTCGATCAGCTTCCCGCCCTTGCTCAGGCGGAAGATTTTCGGAAGCGGCCACGCAGGCTCGTAACGCTCGAGCCGCTCGACAGCTCGCGGCGACAAGATGAGGATGCCGTGCTGCGCCTCCCCGCCCAAGACCTTCTGCCAGGAGTATGTGACGACATCGAGCTTCGGCCACGGCAGATCCATCGCAAACGCGGCCGAGGTCGCGTCGCAGATGGTGAGGCCGGCACGGTTCGCATCGATCCATTCGCCGTCCGGCACGCGCACGCCGGACGTGGTGCCGTTCCATGTGAAGACGACGTCGCGCGCGAAATCGACCTGGCCGAGATCGGGGATTTCTCCGTAGGTGGCCTCGAGGACGCGAACGTCCTTGAGCTTGAGCTCCTTGGCGACATCGGAGGCCCAGCCTTTGCCGAAGCTCTCCCACGCCAGCACGTCGACGCCGCGCGCGCCCAGGAGCGACCAAAGCGCCATTTCGACCGCACCCGTATCGGATGCCGGCACGACGCCCATCCGGTAACCCGACGGCACGCCGAGGACGGCACGGCTGCGCTCGACGACCTCGACGATCCGAGCCTTGCCCTCCTTGGAGCGATGGGAGCGGCCGACGCAGGCGTTGGCGAGGGCGTCCGGCGACCAGCCTGGACGCTTGGCACAGGGGCCTGACGAAAAATGGGCCGTGCCCGGCCGCTTCGTGGGTTTCATTCTGCGAATCCTGGCGGTTGAGATTGGCGCTCCCGCAACGGACCGGAGAGTCTATGAAATTATGCTGCAGTGCGTCAATAAATCGTAAACCGCGCTGCCGAAACGGCTCGCCTGCCTCGCCCAAGCGGCCGCTTGCCGTTCGGAAATTGAAGGCGGACGGCGCGACGTTGCCCGAGCGTCTCTCATGCGATGTGGTAGTACCAAGCCATGAAAAACGAGAAGACAAGCCATTGAATGACAATGAGCGGCAATCCGGCAATGATGAAATCGACGAAGCGGTAATGCCCCGGCCCCATCACGAGAAGTGTCGCCGGATGGGCCACGGGCGAAGCCATCGCGGAATTGGTCGCGAAAGCGACGGCGATGCCGAAGATCACCGGCTCGATGCCGACCTGGCGCGCGATTGACGCGGCGATCGGCGTGAAAATCACCGCGGCCGCCTTGCTGTTGATGAGATTGGAAATGATCGCGAGAATGAGGAAGAAGATCGAGAGTGTGGCGGCCGCACTCACGCCATGAAATGCGGTCGAAAAAATCCCGGACAGATATTGAGCACCTCCCGTCTCCTCCAATGCGACGCCAAGCCCCAACGCCGCGGCGATCGTCATGATGATGGTGCTGTCGATCACGCGCGCCGCCTGCTTGAGCGTGAGTGCTCTCGAGAGCAACATGGCGAGCGCGCCCGCGAGTGCGCCGAGTGCGGTCGGCACGACCTCGGTCGAGACGAGGAGAACGACGGCGAGGAAAATCAGGCCCGCCTGCCAGCGTAGGCGAATCGACGGAAGCTCCGTCGTGGACCACTCCATCAGCACCACGTCGCGGCTGTCGCGCAGCGCGTCGACGTCTTCCTTGCGGCCCAGAATCAGCAGCACGTCGCCCGCATCAAGCCGGATTTCGGTCATGCGCGCGAGGATCATGCGGGAGCGGCGCTGAATTCCAAGCACAATGCAGTGATAACGATAGCGAAAGCCGATCTCCTCGAGGTTCTGCCCGATCATGCTGGAGCCGGGCGTCACCATCACCTCGACCAGGACGCGCTCTCCGGTTTTCCACCGCTCCTCCCGCTGCTCGCCCATCTCTCCGCCGTCGAGCGTGGTCTCGAGCAGGCCGGGATCGAGCTTGACCGCCTCGATGAGCGCGTTGCGCGTCGCGGCGACGACGAGAAGATCGCCGGGCCGGAAGGACAAATTCTCGAACGGCGCGACAAAGGCATGCTCGCCGCGCTGGACCATCCGCACCGTCATGTCCGGCAAGCCGGAGAAATAACCGGCGACGGCGCTATGGCCAACGAGGCTCGATTCCTCCGAAACGACGATTTGCGCGATGAATTGCTTGCCCCCACTGCCGCCGATGATCGCACCCGCCATTCCGATGCGATCGGGCAGGAGGCGCGGGCAGATGAAAAGCGCATAGAGGAACCCGGTTCCCGCCAAGACGAGGCCGGGTATGGTGAATTCGAAAAAGCCGATCGCGCGTTCACCGATCTCGACAAGCGTGCCGGATACGAGGAGGTTCGTACTGGCACCGATGAGCGTGATCTTGCCGCCCATCACGACCGCGAATCCGAGTGGGATCATGAGATGGCTCGGCGACTGGCCGAGCCTGCGCGCGAGCGACTGCATGATCGGGATGAAGATCACCACGACCGGCACGTTGTTGAGCACGCTCGCCAAGAGCATCGCGCTCAGCATCGTGAGTGCCGTCGACAACATCGGCCGCCCGCCGCCCATGCGGAAGACGAGCTGTGCTGTCCGATCGAGCAGGCCCGTGCGCACGATCCCCTCGCCCACCACCACGAGGCCGAGCACGGTCATGAGGGCCGGATTGCCGAAACCTTCGAGGAGCCGCGTCGGCGTGAGACGCTTGTGGCCGGCGGCGTCGATGACGGGGAAGAACTGGAAGAAGAGCAGGAGCGCGCAGATTACCGCGAGCGAGGTCACTTCGATCGGCGTCTTCTCCCACGTATAAAGGACAAGTGCCGCAAAGATCAGCGTCAACGTCACCCACATCGCAAAATTCGGATCAACCGCCATCATTGCCGAAGCCTGCCATCGCAAGGGTTTTTAGTCGGTCCGAATTCTTGACGCGAATGGGTCCACGGACAAGCTCGCTTTGCGGCCGGACAATATCACGGGACAGGGCTTAATGATACCTGCACACCCTTGACCCGGCTCCCTTCTGCGGTCAATTTCCGATCGGGCGGGACTGGGGACGGCGGATTTGAATAGAGGAGGAACACATGCCAATCGTCGTTTACGATCTTGCCGGCAAGGAGGACCGCCGATTCAGCCCATTTTGCTGGCGAACGCGGATGGCGCTCGCCCACAAGGGTCTCGCCGCCGATTTCAAGCCGTGGCATTTCACGGAAAAAGACAAGATCGCCTTCACGGGACAGGGCCGCGTGCCGGTCATGGTGGACAACGACAAGCAGCTTTTCGATTCGTGGACCATCGCTTGCTATCTTGAGGATCGCTATCCCGAGCGGCCGTCGCTTTTCAACGGCGATGCCGGCCGCGCGTTGGCACGGTTCGTTCAGCATTTCGTCGACAGTTCGGCACAGCCCGGCCTCGCGCGTCTGATTATCGCCGATGTGCACCGCCACCTCGTCCCGCAGGATCAGGATTATTTCCGCAAGACCCGGGAGGAGCGCTTTGGCGCCAAGCTCGAGGACGTCCAGACCGGCCGCGACCAAAACGTCGTCGGGTGGCGGGCCTCGCTCGAGCCCGTGCGACTGCAGCTCCGCGAACGAGCCTACATGGCAGGCGAAGCGCCGAGCTATGCGGATTATACCGTCTTCGGCATGTTCGCCTGGGGGCGCGGCATCAGTCCCTTCAAGCTTCTCGATCGGGACGACCCGCTCTTCGCGTGGCGCGATCGCATGATGGCGCTCCACGGCGGCATGGCGTTGCAGGTACCGGGATATTCGCTCGCCGCCTGAGGACGTGTCG
>DATDHA010000497.1:0-2582 GCA_036521815.1 Alphaproteobacteria bacterium
TTTGCGCGCGGCAATCGTCACGGGTGGTGGGGACAAGTTCTTCTCCGCGGGCTGGGACCTCAAGGCGGCGGCAGCCGGTGAAGCGCCCGATACCGACTACGGTGTTGGCGGGTTCGGCGGTATTCAGGAGCTGCCGGGCCTCAACAAGCCGGTCATCGCCGCGGTCAATGGAATGGCCGTGGGCGGGGGCTTTGAACTCGCACTATCCGCAGACTTGATCCTTGCCGCGGACCGCGCGCGCTTTGCGCTGCCCGAGCTCAAATCCGGCGTCCTCGCAGATGCCGCGACAATCCGGCTACCGCGTCGGATTCCCTATCACGTCGCGATGGATCTTCTTTTCACGGGGCGTTGGATGGAGGTCGACGAAGCGCTGAAGTGGGGCCTCGTCAAGGAGGTCGTGCCGGCGGGCGAGCTGATGGCGAAGGCGCGCGCGCTTGCCTCGCTCCTGGCCAACGGCCCGCCGCTTGTCTTCGCCGCGATCAAGGAGGTCGCGCGCGAGAGCGAAGGGCTCTCCTTCAATGAAACACTTGCCCGCGTGATGCGGCGGGGCTATCCGTCAGTGGCGACACTTTACGGGAGCGAAGATCGGCTGGAGGGTGCGCGCGCCTTCGTCGAGAAGCGCGCACCGGTTTGGAAGGGGCGCTGACATCTCATGGAAACTTCGGTTGCAAGCGGCGACGCCGCGAATATCGCAAGCGACGACGTTGCCAAAATCCATAAGTGGTTCGAGCGGCTCTCGACGTTCGTGCGAGCGGTCGACTTCGAGGGTGCTCGGGTCATTTTCGCCGAGGATATGGTCGCGTTCGGAACGTTCAGCGATTTCCTGATTGGGCGGGCCGCCGTCGAGGCGAAGCAATGGCGGAGCGTGTGGCCGAAGATCGCGGATTTCCGCTGGAACCTCGCGGACGCACGAACGATAGTTTCGGGCGACAGGCTGCTGGCGGTCGGAATGGCGTGCTTCGATTCGACCGGTTTCGAGCGCGACGGAAGCCGCTACGATCGCCCTGGCCGCGCCACTGTCGCGCTCCGCCGCGCAAAGCCGGGTGACGATTGGATCGCCTATCACACGCACATGTCGCTCTTCCGCGGCGTGCCTTAGCAATCGTTCCGCTGATCGGCTGGGGGATCTTGTGCGGGCGCGCGCTGCGATGTCAACGCCCGAATTGCTTAGCGTGCGAATTACTTAGTGGAAGCGTCCGCCGATGAAGACCGATCCGTAGACCGGCGGGCCGTAATAGTAACCGGGATAATAGCCGGGGGCATAGGCGTAGCCGGGTGGGGGTGGAGGTGGGGGTGCGTAATAGCAGGCGCCGAGTCCCGCCGCCAGGACGCAGACGGCGAAGACTCGCAACAACGTTCCACGATAACCAAGATTGCTCATCACTTCTTTCTCCTTGGTTCCGACGCTCAATTCATGAGCCGCCAGGTTCCATCCGGCTGCAGGCAGGCCGTGCCATGGCTCTGCTGCGGAGTGCCATCGATTGTCGTGGTCGTCTGATATTCCTTGCAGGTTTGCGTGCCGGCGGCACTGCCGTTTTGCGGATTTGCCGGCGTCACCGTCGCCGACGGCGCACCCGCGGGCTCGGGATAGTACGAGCCGGGGGCATATGCGGCTGGCGGCCCATAAACGAGCGGTGGCCCATAGACGACCGGAGGTGCCGCGAAGATCGGAAAACCGACGGAAAACGAGACTGATCCCCCCGCCCAAGCCTGCGGTGCGGTAGCCATGAGAGCCACAACGAGCGCGCCACCGACCCTTGCAAGCCGATGCCGCCGCTCCCGCCAGCCTCCCGCGGGGATATCAATGGTCCCCATCACTGCACCTCCATACTCAACGGGTGATACGCAGAAAGAGCTTCGGCCCTGCGCACCCGGTATGCCCGCATAACCTAAAATATATGTCATGAAACGCGGTTCGGAACCGATGGCCAGTGATAAAAATGTGGCCAGCGCTTTGCGCGTCTTCTTCTGTGTCACGCAAAAAGGCAGCCCCGCAAGGTGCCTCAGCGCTAACCCGGCGGCCGCCAACCTTTGGCCAGCATGCAGTTATAGACTTGCGGGTCCATCATACGAAGGCCGAGGCTATTCGTCTTCGGTGGTGACGCCGCGGCTGGTGCAGGTGCAGCACCCTGCGCGCCCGCCGCCGCTGGCGCAGCCGCCGCACCCTGCACTGGAGCGGCAGCCTGCGCGGGGGCAGCACCACTCTGCACTGGAACGGCACCCTGCACTGGAGCGGCGGCCTGCGGGGGGCCAGCAGTCGATGCGCCGGCCGTCGGCGGCCTCGCAGCCGCCGGCTGTTGCGCCAAAGTCTTTCCGATGGCAGCTTTGCAGGCAGCCTGATCGTCCATATAGTCCTCAAGAGTGCCGCCGGGCTTGGTGAGCGAGAAGCCGGCACCGCATCCCCCGGCACCTGACGCCAGGACGGCGACCAGAAAACCTCGAAAGGCGGCGGCTTTGCGGGACATCGGGCCTGCCCTCGGCGCTGAACGGGACCAGAGCCTATTTATATTGCGCACTTCAGCCGCTTCCAATCTTTTCCGACGCCGGCGCGCTTTGCGCGCCTTCTTCTGCGTCACGCAAAG
>DATDHA010000498.1:0-4522 GCA_036521815.1 Alphaproteobacteria bacterium
AATCGCTTATGATATCGCATAGTGAACTAAGGGATTTTTATGTAAGGGAACGAATCCCTCCAAGACAACGGTAAGAAGGCAGGAATGTCGTTCTTCGGCCAATACGCGCGGGTCCACCTTAGCGCAAAATCAATCGATGAGAGTGCGTGTCCGGAGAAAGTTCAAGGTGTTGTGTGGCGTACAATCATGAGCCCTGACGGCTTCAAGGGCTTGGAAAAGTGTGAAGGTAAGCTGTGAAGGGTTAGAGGTTTTTGTTCTTACTAATTGCTTGAAATACCACGGTTTATTGGAGTTGGCGCGCCCGAGAGGACTCGAACCCCTAACCTTCTGATCCGTAGTCAGACGCTCTATCCAATTGAGCTACGGGCGCTTGAGTTGAGCCGCGGGGACCGGCGCTATAGGCAGTCGGCAACGGTCCAGCCACGGGAGGCGTCGGAAACTACTCAAGTCGGGGCACAAACGCAAGGCAAAGAACGCGGCCGAAAAGGCCGCCGCGCCGGTATCACTCCGGCACCATCTCCCGGATAAGGCCGTTGCATCAGATATTCAATGCTGGCAAGGTACGCGCGAAAAAGTGCCGCCCAAGATCGGGGCGGCGTCACAAGTTCAAGCCCAAGGTAGGTAATGGCCCTGCGGCAAATCGTCCTTCTGGGCGCGATCCTGCTCGTCGGTGGATGCTCGATCACCCAAGAGGACCTGCTTCCCACCCTCACCGGGCAAGCCCCTTCGGGCACCTCCGGGCAGGGAAGTGTCGAAGAGAAATCATCATCGAGTGCGACAGCGCCGTCCAATCCCGGAAAGCTACAGCCGGTCGAGATCGAACCCGGCACCTCGACCGGTACCGCGGCTGGCGAGAAGATCGACGGCTTGCGCCAGGATCTCACGCAGCTCAATGCGACAATCGCCGCGCGCAACGAGCAGGCTCGGTCCCTGCGCGCCGAAACCGAAAGCGGCGTGCAGCAATACAAAGAGCTCGTCGCTCCAATCGAAGCGAAGCTTCGCGGCGGCACCACACCCGACAATTCGGCACTCGCGGGTCAGTTGACCAAGGCGCAAAATGCACTCGAAGCAGTCGCCAGCAATGTCGCGTCGCTGAACACGCTCGGCACGGCGGCTTCCGGCGACTTGTCGCACGCGGCCCGTCTGCTCGAGTCGACGCACGCGGCTAGTAGCCTCGCCGGTGCGGTCGACGAGGATCGCCGTCAACTGACGGTCCTTGAGGACGAGGCCAACAAAACTGTGAACCTCGCCAACCGCCAACTCGACGAGCTCTCGACCTATGCGAGCCAGCAGGCCCTTTACGTGGCGCGGGAGCGGAGCAATCTCGCCACAAACGCCGTCGCGATCAAGAACGGCGAGCTCTACGGCCCTCGTGTCGCGGGCAGCCCCTCTTCGAATGCTGCGGCGACCGCGCCACCCGCGACCACGCCATCGGCGACGTCGGGTGAGGCCGCGGGATCGGACGGGCGCCGTCCGCTGGTCGTGATCCGTTTCGCTCGGCCCGACGTCGAGTACGAGCAGGCGTTATACCTCGCGGTAAGCGAGGCGCTTGCGCGCAAGCCGGATGCCGATTTCGACGTCGTCGCGGTAGCGCCGCGCAAGGTGGTGGCGAAGAGCCCACTGGCGGCGAACGAATCGCAGAGGAACGCGGACGCGGTGATGCGCGCGCTCGCCAATATGGGCTTGCCGGCTGAGCGCATGACTTTGTCGGCAACGACCAGCGACGCAGTCGATTCGAACGAAGTGCGTCTATATGTACGCTAGGCGGAGGTGCGGTTATGCTGATCCAGCGTCCCCCTCACCCAGCTTCGGGTAAGCTCGGCCTTGCCTCGCCAACCCTACGCAACCCTCTCGCCCATTTGGGGGAGAAGGTAGCGTGAGGGGGCCTCGGCCGCGGCGGTTCAAAAGGCGCCGACAACGCCATCGGAACGCGGATCGGATGCCCCTTCGATGATGCCGCTGGGGTAGCGTACGACGGCGCCGGCATGGCCCATCACGTCCATGAAGGGGCCGACCACGTCGGTCTCGTGGCCGACCTTGCGGAGCGCTTCGACGAGGGCCGGATCGAAGCGGTCCTCGATGCGCAAGCCGGTCCGCTCCTCCCCCCAGGTGCGGCCGACCACCCAGCGCGGCGCGGTGAGCGCTTGCTGGAGCGGCTGGCCGAACATTCCATAGCGCGTGAAGATGGCCGCTTGGGTTTGCGGCTGTCCGTCCCCGCCCATGGCGCCATAGCAAAGGACGCGTCCGTCCGCGAAGAGCGCAAGTGCGGGGTTATTGGTGTGAAAGGGCTTGCGCCGAGGGCGAAGCTGGTGGAGCGCACCCGGCGTCAACGAAAAGCTGAGGCCACGGTTCTGCCAGACGATGCCGGTGTCCCGCAGCGTGACCCCGGAGCCGAACTCCCAATAGATGCTGTGGATGAAGCTGACCGCAGTGCCATTGGCGTCGATCGCCCCCATCCAGACCGTGTCGCCCGGTGCGGGATTGAGCACGAGGTTCGCGGCCCGCTTACGATCGACACTGGCGGTCATTTCCGCGAGTGCGGCATCGCTCAAGGAATGCCAGGGATCGAGCGACATGTATTTCGGATCGGTGATCTGCCGATCGCGTAGCTGGAACGCGAGCTTGGTTGCTTCGGCAAGGCCATGTATATGGTCGAAACCCTCCGCTTGGCCGATTCCAAGGCGCTCGAAAACGCCGAGAATGACAAGCGAGGCGAGGCCCTGGGTCGGCGGCGGAAAATTAAAGACGCTCGCATTGCGCAGGCGGAACGAGAGTGGCGTCACTTCTTGAGCGCCGGGATGCGCATTCAAGTCCTCGAGCGTCAACGGGCAGCCGGCGCGCGCAAGATCCGCCGCGATGCGCTCGGCGAGTGCACCGCGATAAAAATCCTCCGGGCCCGCTTTCGCAAGCAGCGCCAGGCTGTCGGCGAGGGCGGGGTTCCTGAACCGCGAGCCCATCGCCGGCGCCTCGCCATCGACGAGGAAGACCTCCGAATAGCCGGGAGAGCCCACGAGCTCGGATTTCTTCCGGGCGGTATTCTCTGCCTGCGTTGCGGTGACAGCGTAGCCGTCGCGGGCATAGAAGACGGCGTCTTCGAGCAGACGGGCGAACCTCATCCGCCCGCCATGCCGCTCGCTGAGTGCGAGTGCCTTCTGCCAAGTTGAGACGGTGCCGGCGACCGTGATGGCGGCGAGCGGTCCGCGCGCGGGTATCGGCGCAATATTCCTATTCCGGTAGAATTCGAGATCGGCCGAAGCGGCACTCGAACCGCACCCTTCGACGGCAATCGGGGCTTTCCCCGCGAACGATATCAGCATGAAGCCGTCGCCGCCGAGGCCGGTCATGTGGGGATAGACCACCCCCGCCACCGCCGAAGCCGCGATCATCGCTTCGATGGCATTGCCGCCTTCACGCAACACCGCGAGCCCCGCTTGCGCCGCCAAGTGGTGCGGTGCCGTGACGACGCCGCGCGTACTTCGAAGCGTGTGGAGCATGGCAACGATATCCTGCTATCGGAGCGAGAACGCCCATCCCTAGCCTGTGCCGCGCCCGCCCGCAACGGATGAATGCTGCCCCCGCGCAATTTTCCCTCCGCAATTTTCCCCGCAAGCGCTATCCTCGAAACCGATTCCCGGCAGGCGGTCGCGCAGGAATGGCCGCACGTTGCCGCAGTGCGAGGAGCAGAAGCCGTGCCGAGAACCGCGTTCCGGATCGCAGCCCGCGGCTACCGGATTTGGTTATCCTCGATCTTGCTTTGCCTCTGGGCCTTTTGCGCCGCCGCACAAGGCGAAAGCGGCGGCGGTGCTCCGAGTGCTGCGGATCGGGCCGCGATCCGGCTTGTCATCGAAGGCCAGCTTTCCGCCTTTGCGCGCGACGACAGTGCCCGCGCCTTCGCCTTCGCCTCACCCGGCATCCAGGCCAAATTCGGCACCGCGGACGTGTTCATGGAGATGGTGCGGACCGCTTATCCGTCGGTCTACCGCCCTCAAAAGACCGATTTCGGCGATCTCGTCGCGATGCCCGACGGCCCGGTGCAGAAGGTGCTTTTCGTCGGTCCCGATGGGCGCACGGTTCTCGCACTCTACTCGATGGAGCAGGAGGCCGATGGCACGTGGCGCATCTCCGGCTGCGCATTGGCCGAGACAGCGGCGGATTCCGCATGACGGACCCGCACGGGCGTGCCCGCCCTTGCGCGCCGGGCGATTGCCTCGCGGGCGCCGCTCTATCTTAATTAGTCCCGCGCCAATCGCGCGCCCGGCTCCGAGGTGCGCGGGGCCGCTTGCCGGAAGGAAAATGCCGTGAGTTCCAACGAGCAGTTCAAGAGGTCCTTTCCAGTCTCCTGGCAGGAATTGCACCGCGACGCAAAAGCGCTCGCCTGGCGCCTCAATGAGACGGGCCCATGGACAGGCGTCGTCGCGATCGCGCGCGGCGGCCTGGTGCCGGCGGTGATCGTGGCGCGGGAGCTTGGCCTGCGCCTTCTCGATACGGTTTGCGTCGCCAGTTACGAGCACCAGACGCAAAC
>DATDHA010000499.1:0-4247 GCA_036521815.1 Alphaproteobacteria bacterium
GCCGCGCGCCGCGCGCGCCGCGCCGCAAGAGCGTGCGGGCAGGAAATAAGACGCAAAATCCCGAAGGCGGCATCGGGGCTCGGCTCAGCGCACCTAAATCGAGGTAGCGCTCGATTCGGCCGGCCTTGTCATTCGATCGCTCGTTATTTCCCATTCGGCCTTCTGAATATCGTATGATATGGGGGTCACTATAGAACCACTGCTTCGCCATGAGTATTCCCCGTTTGCCCGGCAGTCCCCGTTTGCTCGAAAGGGTCGGGCGCGCCATCGTCGTCTTGACCGGTGCGGGCATATCCAAGGAGTCCGGCCTCGACACGTTCCGCGACGCCGACGGCATTTGGGCGAGGGTGCGGATCGAAGACGTCGCAACACCCGAGGCGTTCCGGCGCGATCCCGACCGGGTCCACGAGTTCTACAATACCCGCCGCCGTTCGCTGATTGGCGCTGAAATCGAGCCGAACGCGGCACACCGCGCACTCGCTCACCTCGAGGAGCGCTGGCCGGGCGATTTCCTTCTCGTGACCCAGAACATCGACAACCTGCATGAACGGGCCGGGAGCCGAAAGCTCATCCACATGCACGGCGAGTTGCTCAAATCCCATTGCGACCACTGTGCCGAAGTCTTCGCGTGGGAGGATGATCTCTCGGTCGAGATGCCGTGTCACGGCTGCATGAGGACGGGCGGGCTCAGGCCGCACGTCGTATGGTTCGGCGAAATGCCGCTCGAGATGGAACGCATCTACAGAGCTCTCGCCGGTGCCGCACTCTTCGTCTCGATCGGCACTTCGGGCAACGTCTATCCCGCCGCGGGCTTCGTCGAGGAAGCACGCGAAATTGCCGGTGCCCATACGGTCGAGCTCAATCTCGAGCCCTCGGAGAGCGCTTCTCTTTTCGAGGAGCAGCACTATGGCCTCGCGAGCGAGGTGGTGCCGCGCTTCGTCGACGAGTTGCTGGCATCGTCATGAATGCCGAAGAGTCCTTCGACGACCTTCTGGCCCGCGTGCGTGCGTGCCGTGCCTGCGAAGAACACTTGCCGCTTGGCCCGCGGCCCGTGTTGCTCGGCCGGCCGTCGGCGCGGCTTCTCATCGTCGGCCAGGCCCCAG
This sequence comes from Alphaproteobacteria bacterium, assembly GCA_036521815.1. Lineage (GTDB taxonomy): Bacteria > Pseudomonadota > Alphaproteobacteria > JACZXZ01 > JACZXZ01 > DATDHA01. Next base: position 1,104 of record DATDHA010000499.1, read on the forward strand.
GCACGAAAGTGCACGAGACCGGGATCTCATGGAACGATCCGTCGGGCGAGCGCTTGCGCGAGTGGCTCGGGCTCGACCGTGCCGCGTTCTACGACGAGCGCCGCGTCGCACTTGTCGGTGTCGGGCTCTGCTATCCCGGCCGGCTGCCGCGCGGCGGCGACTCCCCGCCGCGGCCGGAATGCGCGCCACGCTGGCATCCGCCGCTGCGGGCGGCATTCTCCAACATCGAACTCACGCTCCTTGTGGGCCAATATGCCCAGGTGTGTTGCCTTGAAGATCGCCGCAAGCAGAATATGACCGAGACGGTGCGGGCCTGGCGCGAATACCTGCCGGATTTCATCCCAACACCGCACCCGAGTTGGCGCACGACGGCTTGGCTCAACCGCAACGCCTGGTACGAGAGGGAGCTTGTGCCGGAACTGCGCCGCCGAGTGCAAAAACTGGTTCTGAGCGCATGAAGTGCCGTGAAATTGCGTATTGGCAAGAGAGCACCGGCAATCGAGCCAAATGGTTGACCGCCACGTCCGCTATGGGCCACACTCCCCCAAAGTTCAATTCATGAAAACATCGTTCGAATCATGAAAACATTTTTTGCGAGCATCCTCTGTCTGACCCTTGCTGCATGCGCCGGCGCCAACGGTCGGCCGTCGGCGGCAACGAGTGCGGCACCCGCAACGCCGCCCGAGCGGATCCTCGAAAGCGGGGCCGCCTGCGCCCCTGAGGCTTATGCCTATTCGGGCGTGCTCGTGCTCGCCGATCAGCTCGGCGACGATGCCGACATCCTGGAGTCGTCGCTGATTGATTTGCGCCAGCAGCTCGCGGATTGCCTGAGCGATCCCGAGCCGGACCTCCTGCAGGTCGCCAAACGCTACCGGCACCAACCGCGCGCGGATTGAGCGCGCCGCCGCCACCCGTCGGGATTTCGAACAAGTTATCGCGGCCGGCCGGCGATGGAGTCGGCCTCAGTCGCAAGGCACTTAGCCCGCGCGCAGAAGGATGAGTGCTGCCGACGCGAAGAGCGGGCTCAAGGCCGTCGACGCGATAACAAGCGTGGTGGAAAGTGTTTCCTTGACGCCGAACTCGGCCGCGACGATCGAGAGCAGCACGCCGACGGGCGTGCAGGCGCCGACGACGAGGAGTTCGATGAGGTCCCTCGGCAAATTCAGGAAATATGCCGCGGCGAAGGTGAGGAGCGGGGCAGCACCGAGACGCAAGGCGAGCCCGAGCCCGAGCCCGCGCGACGCACTGAGCGGCCGCGCCGCGCAGAGCTGGGCGCCAAGCGCTATAAGCGCCATGGGCGTCAAGGCGCTTCCGCAGATTTTGAGGGGAAGACCGATGGGCTCGGGCAGCGTGATACCGCTTGCCTTGATCGCGAGGCCGAGAACGACCGCCGGCACGAGCGGCGTGCGAAACACTTCCCGCACCAGGCGGCGGAACCCGACCTCGCCGCGCCCGAGAAGCGGAACGCCGATTATCAGGAGAAGCGTGGTGTGCAGGCTGACCATGACCGCCTGCTGGGGCACGACCGCGACGCCAAAGGCGAGCTGGACGAGCGGAATGCCGAAATTGCCCGAATTCGGAAACGCCGTCGCCAGCGCCACGATAGTGCGTACGCCGGGCGAAAGCCGTGCGGCCGTCGCCGCGAGCCAGCCGATCGCGAGGAGGGCGAAGAACTGGCCGACGGTGAACCAAGCGGACGTGCCCACGCTTGCGAGCGGGACGGGTGCGGTCGCAAGGTTGTAGACGAGAAACGAGGGCAGGACGGCATAGACGACGATACGGTTGAGCGTCACGACGTCGACCGCGACGCGCAGCCTCAGGAGGTAGCCGACTGCGATCAAGAGCACCATCGGGATGGTGATCCCGGTCAGCACGTCGAAAAACAGGGTCATTGACGAGAACTCCGGGACGAGAACTCCGGGGCGAGAACTCTGGTGCGAGCGGCCGCTGCGAAATGCTGGGGGATGGAAAGACCGGCCGCCGCGAACGTGCCAGCGCTTGGCCACCCGATACGCGGCAATGCTTTAGACGTATCGATGCCGGGCCGAGCCCTTGCGAAGAACAGCCGGCCGCAGAGCGGACCCTAAACCTCCAAAAGCTGGCCGAAATCGGGAACCGGGTCCTTATAGCCGGCAAGGCGCAGGCTATGCCAGGCCATGGCGTGGTTGCTGGAGGTCACCGGCTTGCCGAGCTTCGCCTCGATCGTGGCCACGTGCTCTGCCACCTTCAGGCTCGTGCACGAGACGAAAACCGCATCCACCGCCGGATTCCGGCCAAGCTCGAGTGCCGCCGCCTCGATCGAAGCGGGCGTTATCCGGGCAACCTCGTTGTCGTATTCGTGATTGAACGAGCCCATGACCGGTACCGCGACGCCGCGCGCCTCGATATAGCTCCGCATCATCTGGTTGATCTCGTCGACATAGGGTGTCAACAGGGCGATCCGCCGGGCACCGAGGGCTTTCAGCCCCGCGAGTGCTGCGGTGATCGGCGTCGTGCAGGGGACGTCCGGTCGAGCCTCGCGGATGCGGCGGAATACGGTCTCCTCCCCGATCACCATCGCTCCCGAGGTGCAGCCATAGGCGATCACGTCGAGCCGCTCGCCGGGCCGGATAAGCGCCGTGGCACCCCGAAGGCCGGCCTCCATGGTGCGCAGCGTCTCCGGCGTCACCCGATTTGCGCTCAGGATGCGGCTCTCATAAAAGGCGACGCCATCGAGGGCGAGCATCTTGCGCCATTCGTGCTCGATCGTATGGTCCGTCGCGAGCACGATGAGGCCGATCGCGGCACGGGCAGCGATCCCCGTATCGAGCTCGAAGGGGAGATGCATCCGGTTTACAAGAAGACCGCTACTCTCCGCCGACGCCCTCAATGCCTGGCTCATGATGCGCTCCTCCGCCTGGGAACCATGACTCCGCCGCGACCCTCAGCACCTTGGCCGCCACCACCTCGGGCACTCACCCGCCAGCGGCCGGTAATTAATCGTTTGCTAACCTAACGCCCCATAATGCCGCATATCGGGGCACCCGAATAGTGCCGACGTGTCGAGGTTCCCTCGACTTGTCGCCGCTCAGAGGACGCTCGAATATGCCAGACGGTGGCGGCGAGAGAAAAATCGGGCGTGCCGTGAATTTTTTATTGCATTCA
>DATDHA010000500.1:0-9697 GCA_036521815.1 Alphaproteobacteria bacterium
AGTGTCGCCAAGGCGAAGGGGGCCGATTTCAAGGTGATGAGCCCGACCGAAGCGGCGAAGTGGGCGGACGTCGTCATGGTCTTGACACCCGACGAGCTTCAGGCGTCGATCTATCGCAATGAGCTCGCGACCAACATGAAAAAGGGTGCAGCACTCGCATTCGCGCACGGGCTCAACGTCCACTTCAAATTGATCGAGCCTCGCGCCGATCTCGACGTTTTCATGATCGCGCCGAAAGGTCCCGGCCACACCGTGCGTTCGGAATACGTGCGCGGCGGCGGCGTGCCCTGCCTCGTAGCACTCGCGCAGAATCCGAGCGGCAACGCCCTTGAGCTTGCCCTCTCCTACGCATCCGCGATCGGCGGCGGACGCGCGGGCGTGATCGAGACGACCTTCAAGGAGGAATGCGAGACCGATCTCTTCGGCGAGCAGACGGTACTTTGCGGCGGCCTCTCGGCGCTGATCGTGGCCGGATTCGAGACCCTGGTCGAAGCGGGCTACGCGCCGGAGATGGCCTATTTCGAATGCCTCCACGAGGTGAAGCTGATCGTCGACCTCATCTATGAAGGCGGTATCGCCAACATGCGCTACTCGATCTCCAACACCGCGGAGTACGGCGATTACACGCGCGGGGCGCGCATCGTCAACGACTCGGTCAAGGCGGAGATGAAGCGGATTCTGGACGAGATCCAGACCGGCAAATTCGCGCGCGACTGGGTGCTTGAAAACGCCGCCGGCCAGGCGAGCTTCAAGGCCATGCGCCGGCGCGCCGCGGATCATCCGATCGAGGAAGTCGGCGCCAAGCTGCGCGCCATGATGCCGTGGATCGCCAAAAACAAGCTGGTCGACAAGTCCAAGAACTAGGCCGGCACGGCATGAGCACGTTGTAAGAAAAGACGCGCGCGGTCCGAACCCCCCTCCCAACCCTCCGCCTCAAGGGTGGAGGGCTTTCATATCAAACCTCCACACCGGAGGGGGGCTCGCGAGCGCCAGCGAGCCGGTGGGGGGCGCTCAGCAGCTTCTCATGATGAGGGCATAATAAATATGTCGTCGTCCGACCCCCCCCCTCCCAACACTCCCCTTCAAGTGGGGCGGGCAATTATTGCGCCGCTCAAATCCACCTCTGCGCCCCCAGGAAGTGCCTCCTGCACTCTGGCGCCGCACAAAATCCTTGCGAGAGGCGTGGAAAAAATCGTAAAGATAAGCGCCGCCTTGATTCTTAATGATTTTTTCATGTTCAAGGCGTATTGATAATGGCGAATTAACCAAACTTTCCCAACGGTCTAACCTGGGAGAATTGGGTTGGATCGGGGTGAACCGCCGAGGGACGACGAGCAGATGGACCGGGTCACATCCATTGACATGTGCGCCGGCGCGCCTTCCAAGGTGCGGCTCAGCTCGCTTTCGGCCGTCCTCTTTCTTGAACTCCTCCGTGGTGGCGCAGCGCTTCGACTTAGCCACCCCTGAACACCGTCCCGGGATTCGTCCGGGTGTTCGGGGGGTGAAGATCGGAGTGCGCTCGTCATATTTTCGGACCGGAGGATCCAGGCCATGACCAGTAGTTCAGACCGCGTTGTAATATTCGACACGACCTTGCGCGACGGCGAGCAGTCGCCCGGCTGCTCGATGAATGTCGAGGAGAAAATCCGGGTCGCCCTGTTGCTCGAGGAGATGCGCGTCGACGTCATCGAAGCCGGCTTCGCGATTGCGTCGAACGGCGACTTCGAGGCCGTACGCGAGGTCTCCAAGGTCGTCAAGAACGCCCAGGTCGCCAGCCTTTCGCGCGCATCGCGCCGCGACATCGACCGGGCGTGGGAAGCGCTTCAGCACGCCAAGCATCCGCGCATTCATACCGTCATTGCCACCAGTCCGCTCCACATGAAATTCAAGCTCCAGATGGAGCCGGAGCAGGTCCACCAGGCGGTGATCGAGAGCGTGGGCTACGCGCGAAATCTGTGCGAAAACGTCGAATGGTCGGCCGAAGACGGCTCGCGCTCGGAGCCCGACTTTCTATGCCGCTGCGTCGAAAGTGCCATCAAGGCCGGTGCGCGGACGATCAACATCCCCGATACGGTCGGCTACGCCGTGCCGGACGAGTTCGCATCCCTCATCGCCATGCTGATGAACCGCGTACCCAATATCGACAAGGCGATCATCTCCGTCCACTGCCACAACGATCTCGGATTGGCGGTCGCCAACTCGCTCGCGGCCATCAAGTCGGGGGCGCGCCAGGTCGAATGCACGATCAACGGCATCGGCGAGCGGGCGGGCAACGCCTCGCTCGAGGAAATCGTCATGGCGTTGCGCACGCGCCAGGATTCGATCCACGCCATCAGCGGCGTCAAGACCGAGCTCATCACCAAGGCTTCGCGCCTGGTTTCGACCATCACGGGCTTCCAGGTGCAGCCCAACAAGGCGATCGTCGGCGCCAACGCTTTCGCCCACGAATCGGGGATTCACCAGGACGGCATGCTGAAGCACGCCGGGACTTACGAGATCATGACGCCGGAGTCGGTCGGCCTCGTCCGCTCGAAGCTCGTCATGGGCAAGCATTCTGGCCGTCACGCATTCCGCGAAAAGCTCAAGGAGCTTGGGTTCGATGTCGGCGAGAACATGCTCGAGGAGGCGTTCCGCCGCTTCAAGGATCTGGCCGACAAGAAGAAAGAAGTCTTTGACGAGGATCTCATCGCCCTCGTCGACGATGAGGTCGGCCGCAGCCACGATCGCATCAAGTTCATCTCGCTCCAGGTCGTGTGCGGATCGAAGGGACCGCGGACGGCGGATCTCGAGCTCGAGATCGACGGCAAGGTCAAGCGGACACGCGCGACCGGGGACGGTCCGGTCGACGCCACGTTCAACTGCGTCAAGGAACTGGTCCCCCACGCTGCGAAATTGCAGCTTTTCCAGATCCATGCAGTGACAGGCGGCACCGACGCCCAGGCGGAAGTGACCGTGCGTCTCGAGGAAAACGGCAAGACCGTCAATGGACAAGGTGCGGACACCGATACCCTCGTTGCATCGTGCCGGGCCTATGTCCACGCGCTCAACAAGCTCATGGTGAAACGGGAAAAGACGGCACCCCAAGCACTGACGGCCTGACGGCTGCGTAGACAGCCGCGGCGAGCGAACGGGAAAGCGGATCGATGAGGGATCGCGGATATCGGCGGTGCAGCACGCCCGACGAAAACCGATTTAGCGATTGAGGAAGAAACGCGAATGTTCTCACGACTGTTAGGCATGTTATCCGCCGATATGGCGATCGATCTCGGCACCGCAAACACGCTCGTCTACGTGAAGGGCCAAGGCATCGTGCTCAACGAGCCATCGGTGGTGGCGATCGCGGAGATCAAGGGCAAGAAGCAGGTCCTTGCCGTGGGCGATGAAGCGAAGATGATGCTCGGCCGGACGCCGGGCAATATCACCGCGATCCGGCCGCTGCGGGACGGCGTCATCGCCGATTTCGAAGTTGCGGAGGAAATGATCAAGCATTTCATCCGCAAGGTCCACAATCGGCGGAGCTTCGCAAGCCCGCAGGTGATCGTCTGCGTGCCATCGGGCTCGACCGCGGTCGAGCGCCGGGCGATCCAGGAATCGGCCGAGGCGGCGGGTGCGCGGCGTGTTTTCCTGATCGAGGAGCCGATGGCGGCGGCGATCGGCGCCGGGCTGCCGGTAACCGAGCCGACGGGCTCAATGGTCGTCGATATCGGCGGCGGTACGACTGAGGTCGCGGTGCTATCGCTCGGCGGCATCGTCTATTCGCGTTCCGTTCGCGTCGGCGGCGACAAGATGGACGAGGCCATCATCGCCTATATCAGGCGCAACCATAACCTTCTCGTGGGCGAGGGAAGTGCCGAGCGCATCAAAAAGGAAATCGGCTCCGCGGCACCGCCGAGCGAAGGCGAGGGCGACTTGATGCAGATCAAGGGGCGCGACCTCATGAACGGCGTTCCCAAGGAAATACTAATAAGCGAGCGGCAAATCGCCGAGAGCCTGGCCGAGCCGGTAAGCGCCATCATCGAGGCGGTGAAGGTCGCACTTGAGCATACGGCACCCGAGCTTGCGGCCGACATCGTCGACAAGGGCATCGTGCTTACCGGCGGCGGCGCGCTGCTCGGCAATCTGGATCACGTATTGCGCCATGCCACGGGGCTCCCGGTCTCGATCGCGGACGATCCGCTTTCGTGCGTGGCCCTTGGCACGGGCAGATGCCTTGAGGAAATGAAAACATTGAAGAACGTGCTCATCTCCACGTATTAAGAGGAGCGGTCGGCTATCCCGGCTGGAGGGGGTGGGGGGTGCCGGACACGAGACCGAAAACAGATGCGCCGACCTGAGGTGGGGATCGGCAGCAGGGCTTCGAAGTTCTGGGATCGGAAGTCATGAAGCCAAGAGGCGGGTCGATCATGCGTTACGCGGCGCCGGTGAGGGCGGCGGCGCACCGCTTCGCATTCCTCGTGCTTTTGGCGCTTGCGGTCGGCCTCGTCGTGCTCGGCAAGGCCGACGCCATTCTTGTCGAGCGGCTTCGGACCACGGTCTCGGACGCCTTCGCCCCGATCCTCGAAGCGCTTGCGAGCCCGATGGCCACGGTCGACGAGACGATCGCCGATATCCGCGATCTCGTCCATCTGCGTTCGGAGAACCTGCGCCTCAAGCAGGATAACGAGCGCCTGCGCGAATGGGAGCAGCGGGCGAGGGAGCTCACCGCGCAGAATCTGGCCCTGCGCGAAGCGCTGAAATTCGCCCCCCATGACGAGGTGCGGAGCGTCACGGCAAGGGTGATCGCCGATTCCGGCGGTTCATTCGTGCGCAGCCTGCTGGTCGATGCGGGGAACCGCGATGGCGTGACCAAAGGGCAGGCCGCGGCGGCGGGCGAGGGCCTTGTCGGCCGTATCGCGGAAGTGGGAGATATCTCCGCGCGCGTCCTTCTCATCACCGACCTCAACTCGCGCATTCCAGTCTTGGTCGAATCGACCCGCGATCACGCGATCCTCGCTGGCGACAACACGGACCAGCCGAGCCTTGTCTATCTTCCGCCCAATCTGACCCTCTCGCCCGGCGACCGAATCGTCACCGCGAGCGACGGCGGTGCGTTCCCGCCGGGCCTGCCCATCGGCGTGGTCGCGTCGACGAGCGACGGTGTCGTGCGCATTCAGCCGTTCGCGAACTGGAGCCGGCTCGAATATGTCCGCATCGTCGATTACGGCCTGAAGGGCATCCTCGGACCGGTCGAGCCGCCGCCCGCAGCATCCGCGCGCGGAAAACACCCAGCCAAGCCATGACGGTGCTTCGGCCATGACGGGCGGGCTCGCCCATCAGCTTGACTTGGCGGCGCGCCGGCTGTTCCCGTTCGCACTTTCGGTCCTCATGGTCGTGCTGAGCGTCGTTCCGCTGCCAATACCCGGCAATGGACTGGTCATGCCCCCACTCGGACTGATGGCGGTCTATTACTGGGCGATCCACCGTCCGGACCTCGTGCCGGCGATCGCGGTTTTTGTCCTCGGCCTTCTCGAGGACGTCCTGAGCGGTGCGCCGACCGGGGTGAACACGGTCATGTTCCTCTTGGTCTACGGAATCATGCGCATTCAGCGCAAGCCCTTCCTCGGCAAGCCCTTCGTGGTCATGTGGTTCGGCTTCGTCGTCGTGGCACCCTGCGCCATCCTCTTCGACTGGTTGCTGTCTTCGGCCGTGGCGGGAAAGGCGATCCCGCCCCTCGCCGCTGTTGTGCAAGTTCTTTTGGCCATAACGCTTTACCCATCGGTGACGTGGCTCTTCGCCGCGGCTCAGCGCGCCTTCTTGAGGCAGAAGCCGTGAGGCAGCTCGATCAAATCCAGACGAAACAGTTCAGCCGCCGTGTTGCGATCCTGGTGGGCGGCAAGGTCGCACTCCTGGCTGCCCTCGTCGGGCGCATGTACTATCTTCAGGTCGTCCAGTCCGAGAAGTACCAGACGCTCGCCGAGGACAACCGCATCAATCTTCGCCTCCTGCCGCCCCCGCGTGGGCGGATTCTCGACCGTTTCGGGGTCCCGCTCGCGGTAAATCGGCAAAACTATCATGTCGTCGTGGTGCGCGAGGAGGCCGTCGATATCGCCGCAACCCTCGACCTTCTCGGCCAGATCATCTCGCTCGGCGACGAGGATAAGCGCCGCATATTGCGCGAGAGCGAGCGCAAGCGCGCATTCGTCCCGATTACGGTGCGGGAAAACCTCACCTGGGAGGAGTTCAGCCGCGTGGAAGTCAACACGCCGGACCTTCCAGGCGTGCGGACGGAGGTGGGCCAGAGCCGTTATTATCCCTATGGCGAAGCGCTTGCCCACTCGGTCGGGTACGTCGCCGCCGTTTCCGACAAGGAACTCGATGGGGATCCGCTCCTCGAACTGCCCGATTTCCGAATCGGCAAAGCCGGTGTGGAGAAGGTCTACGACGCCGAATTGAGAGGATCGGCCGGCACGAGCCAGATCGAAGTCAATGCCCGCGGGCGCGTGATCCGCGAGCTTGCGCGCGATGAAGGCGAGCCGGGCAAGGACGTTGCCGTCAGCATCGATCTGGAGCTCCAGAAGTTCCTCATCGACCGCATCGCCCAGGAGCGCAGTGCCGCAGCCGTCTTGCTGGACAGCCATTCCGGCGAAGTCCTCGCCATGGGCTCGACGCCGGGCTTCGATCCCAACGAATTCAACGACGGCCTTTCGGCCACGCGCTGGAAGGATCTCACGAGCGACGTGCTCTCCCCGCTCACCAACAAGGCGACGAGCGGACAATACGCGCCGGGATCGACCTTCAAGGTGGCGGTAGCACTCGCAGCACTCGAATCCGGTGCGGCCGATCCCAGCACGAAAGTCTCGTGTCAAGGCGTCATCGAGTTCGGCGATGCGACCTTCCATTGCTGGAAGCACGAGGGCCATGGCGTGCTTGACATGCACGGCGGCATCAAGAATTCCTGCGACGTCTATTTCTACGAGATGGCGCGACGCACCGGGATCGACAAGATCGCGGAAATGGCGACCCGGCTCGGCTTCGGCGGCCTGACTGGGATCGATCTCACGGGCGAGCGGCCGGGTCTCATCCCGACGCGCGAGTGGAAGAAGGCGACCATCGGCCAGTCATGGACCCAGGGCGAAACCCTCATCACCGGCATCGGTCAGGGCTTTGTGCTGGCAACTCCGCTTCAGCTCGCGGTCATGCTCGCGCGCGTGACGAGTGGGGGCCGCGCGATCGTCCCGCGCGTGCGGCGGGTCGTTGACGCCGGCGTCGTCCAGGCCGCGGCCACGCAGGGCGAGACGCGCTCGCTCGGCATCTCGCCGGCCTCGCTCCAGGTGGTGCTTTCCGGCATGAACGCCGTGGTGAACGAGCAGGGCGGGACGGCCTATCGCGCGCGGATCACCCAGGCCGGCTGGGAGATGGGCGGCAAGTCCGGCAGCGCGCAGGTCCGCCGCATCACGCTCTCCGAGCGCGAGCACAAGAAAATCCGGCCCGAGGACAAGCCCTGGCGCGAGCGTGACAACGCGCTCTTCATCGCCTTCGCACCGGTCCAGGCGCCGCGCTACGTATGCTCCGTCCTGGTCGAGCATGGCGGAAGTGGTGCGGGTGCCGCGGCCCCGATCGCGCGCGACCTCCTGACCGAGGCCCAGCGGCGCGATCCGCTAGGTGCCGAGCCGAACGGACCCGTGGTGCGCGGGCCCGAAAACCAGAAGGTGCCGAGCTGATGGCGCTCGCGGGTTCCCTTCGCCGCGAGGTGCGGCTTTCGTTCGGCGAGAAGCTCCGCCATATCAGTTGGAGTCTCCTTCTGCTCATCGCCGTGGTCGCGGGGATCGGCTTCGCCATGCTGTATTCGGCGGCCAACGGAAGCTTCGAGCCGTGGGCGTCGCGCCAGATGATGCGGTTCGGCGTCGGGATCTTCCTGATGCTGGGCGCGGCCCTCGTCGACATCCGGTATTGGATGCGTTTGGCGTATCCGTTTTATTTCGTGGCCTTGGCGCTCCTCGGCGCCGTCGACGTGATCGGCGCCGATGCCATGGGGGCGCAGCGCTGGATCGATCTCAAGGTCATTCAGCTTCAACCCTCCGAACTCATGAAAGTGGCGCTGATCCTGGCCCTCGCCCGCTACTTCCACGGCATCGGCACGGACCGCATTCACCGCATATGGCTTCTTTTCGTCCCCCTCGTCCTGGTCGTGGCGCCGGTTCTCCTGGTCCTCAAGCAGCCGGACCTTGGCACGGCCGCGATGCTTCTGGCGAGCGGGGGTGCGATGTTCTTCCTCGCCGGGGTGCGGCTCTGGAAGTTCGCGATCGTCATCGTGGGCGGGCTTGGTGCGGTGCCGCTCGTGTGGCACTTCCTGCGCGCCTACCAGAAGGCGCGCATCGAGATTTTCCTCGATCCGGAGCTCGACCCCCTCGGCAAGGGCTATCACAGCCTCCAATCGAAGATAGCACTAGGGTCGGGCGGTATGTTCGGGAAGGGCTGGCTCCTCGGCACGCAGAGTCACCTGAACTTCCTGCCGGAGAAGCAGACCGATTTCATCTTCACCATGCTGGCGGAGGAATTCGGCTTGGTGGGCGGATTGGTGCTGCTGACGCTCTATACCCTGCTGCTCGTCTACGGCGTCGCCATCGCGCTGCGCAGCCGGAACCAGTTCGGCCGGCTGCTCGCGATGGGCATCAGCGTGACATTCTTCCTCTCTGTCTTCGTCAATCTCGCGATGGTGATGGGGCTGATTCCGGTGGTGGGCGTGCCGCTTCCGCTCATTTCCTATGGCGGGACCGCGATGCTTTCCATTCTCTTCGCCTTCGGCCTGATCATGAGCGTCTATATTCACCGCGACGTGCGCATCGGCCGGACCGGTGCGGAGCCGCTCGGGTGAACGCCGGGGGCCCGCTCGCGCAAGGCTGCGCACGCATGGGCGAGGTGCCGGCCGAGCCTATCGACAAGCCCCGGCGGCTTTGCTATATCCCGGCCTCCCACCTAAGGGGCGCATAGCTCAGTCGGTAGAGCAGCTGACTCTTAATCAGCGGGTCCACGGTTCGAGTCCGTGTGCGCCCACCAATCATTTCAAAGGGTTAACTACGATTTCCGGACCCGACCAAGGAGGCATTTTTCCTCGGGGCAACAGCTGGGGCAACAGCGTGCAAGGTTGGGGGCGGCGCACCGCCGTCGCAGCGCGCAGGCAATGCGGCTGATGCCCACGCCGCTAATGAACATGGAGTGCTAAATGGAGGATACCCGAGGCAAGTACGTGCCGCCCGCCGTCGATCAGACGGCATTCAATTGCGCGCACTGCGGCGCCCTCGCGCAGCAATTTTGGTTTAGGGTCCACGCGCGCGCTGGACGAGGGGAAAATGCCCAAGATCTGGACGCCGGAGGACGTAAAGAAAATCGATATCCGGAAAGTGCAGAGCGCCGAGGACCGGGCGCTTGCCGAGTGGATCGAACGGATGGCCACGGGTCGTCCCTTCATCGAGCCAGTAGATGGCTATTACCAGCACGATCTGAATAACGTCTGGCTGTCACGCTGTTACAACTGCAAAGAGGTTTCGATGTGGGCATACGATAGGTTGTTGTGGCCTAGTCGAGGTGAAGCGCCCCTACCGAACTCTGATCTGCCGAGCGACGTGAGAGGCGACTACGATGAGGCGAGCACCATCCTCAATCTGTCACCCAGAGGGGCCGCTGCCCTGCTTCGCCTGGGCATCCAGAAACTGTGCAT
>DATDHA010000501.1:0-5809 GCA_036521815.1 Alphaproteobacteria bacterium
CCTATCCCGGCGAGGAGGCGTTCGGCATCTTCACCCAGCATGAGGGTCGCTTCACAGTGTTCGTCGGCGGCTTTCCCGTCACGCTCGACGGGCAGGTCGTCGGGTCGATCGCAGCCTCGGGCGGGAATGGCGAGCAGGATAGCGTGGTCTGCCAGGCCGGAATCGATGCCTTCATGAAGCACATCGGCAAAAAATAGCGCAATGACCGGGGAGTCCCTCGCGACGCTGCCCGTCGGCTGGCTGATCGACCCCGACGCTTTCATGCGCGAGCGGCGCACCGTCTTCGCAGACGCCTGGCAGATGATCGCTTGCGCCGAAACGCTCAGCGCACCCGGTGATTATGTCTGTCACAATCTGGCCGGCCTCGCCGCTGTTGCAATGCGCTCGGAGACGGGCGAGATTCTTGTCTTCCGCAACGCGTGCCGGCACCAGAAGCTTCCCATCCTCGACGCGGGCGCGGGAAAATGCGCGCTCCTGCGTTGCCGCTACCATGGCTGGACCTATCGTTTCGACGGCGCGTTCAAGGAAGCTCCCGCGCAATATGCCCCGGCGGACAAGGCGAGTGCCGAGAACAATCTGCCGCGGTTGCCGCTCGTCAATTGGCGAGGCCTCATTTTCGTAGGCCCCGAGTGCGAGGCTGCGGAGTTCGCTGCGGAAATGAAGCCGATCGAGACGGCAATCGATCGCATCGTCGCAAAACCCCTGAATCGCATCGGTGAAATCGTGACCGACTTCCAATGCAATTGGAAGGTGCCGATCGAGCATTGGCTTGCGCGGAACGCTGCAGGACAGGGACCTTGCGACGGCTTCCATTGGCTCTATCGATTTCCCACGCTGATGCTGCAAGCGAGTGCCGACTCGCTGATTGCCCACCAGCTCGTCGTGCGGAGCTTCGATCGCACGCGTGTCGCCAGTCATATATTCGCGCAAGACGCGGCGTCCGTTGCCGGCCTCCTCGACCGGCTCGAGGCAATGCTTGCCGAAGACAAGCGCATCTGCGATTTGCGGCATGCTGAGATGGTGGAAAATGGTGCGGCCAGGGCGGCGTGCGCCCCGTCTGGCTCGGCCCTTGCGGATTTCCGCGCCCGCATCCGGAGCGCCCACAAGCGCGCCGAGGCCTTGTCGTAACGCCGTCGAGCGGATCGGCGGCTGGACCGCGCCAAGATCGGGGTTGACCCGCTGCAAGCCCTGCCTCTATATCGGCCTTCCGATCGTGTATTGAAGCATGTCATTGCAGCGCGATTATTTGGCGTTGAAAGAAGGCCCCTCGCGATGAACGAAAAAGCGTCCCCCGATCCGGAGACACTGCACAAGATGCGGCATTCCTGCTCGCATCTCATGGCGGCTGCCATCCATCAGTTGTGGCCGAGTGCGAAGTTCGGGGTCGGGCCCGCGGTCGAGAACGGCTTTTTCTATGATGTCGAGCTGCCCGAGACGCTCAAGCTCGAGGATCTCGAGAAGATCGAGCTTGCGATGCGCCAGCTCAAGAACAAGAAGCTCGCCTTCGAGCGGGTCGAAGCACCGATCGACGAAGCGATCGGGCTCATGGGAAGGCTCGGCCAGAGCTACAAGGTCGAGCTCCTCAATCTCCTCAAGGAAAAAGGCTCGACGGCGGTCGCCAAGGATACCGGCGACGACGATGCCGTCGGCGTCAGCGAGGGGCAAGGCGGGGTTGCCACGATCTCGCTCTACAAGACCGGCGATTTCATCGATCTCTGTCGCGGGCCGCATGTGCGGAACACGAGCGAGATCGGTCCGTTCAAGCTCACCAAGCTCGCAGGCGCCTATTGGCGCGGCGACGCGAGGAACCCGCAGCTTCAGCGCATCTACGGCATCTGCTTTCCCACCAAGGAAGAGCTCGACCATGAGCTCTGGCGGATCGAAGAGGCGAAGAAGCGCGACCATCGCAAGATCGGCCACGAGCTCGCGCTTTTCACCTTCTCGGCAGACGTCGGCGCGGGCCTGCCGTTATGGCTGCCCAAGGGCATGGCGATGCGCCAGGAACTCGAGTTCCTCGCCGTGCAGGAGGAGCGCCGGGACGGCTACGTCCGCGTCGCCACGCCGCAGATCACGCGCGAAGCACTCTACTATCGCTCCCGCCATCTCCCCTACTACAAGGACGACATGTATCCGCCAATCGACATCGATGGCGAGAATTTCTATTTGCGGCCGATGAACTGCCCGCACCACCACCAGGTCTATCTCTCGGCCAAACGCTCCTACCGCGAGCTGCCGCTGAGGGTCGCCGAATACGGCCAGTGCTATCGCTATGAGCCCTCGGGCGGGCTCTCGGGGCTCATGCGCGTGCGCGGTTTTTGCATGAACGACGCCCACATCTATTGCCGCTACGACCAAGCCAAGGATGAATTCCTCAAGGTCATGCATCTCCATGCCCGTTACTACGACCTCATGGGCATCGAGGAATACCACATGCGGCTCTCGCTTCCGGATCTCAATAAGCTCGACAAATACGTGAATGAGCCGGCGAAGTGGGTGGCGGCACTCGAAATCATCCGTGCCGCGATGAAGGAATCGGGCTATCCCTTCAAGGAGGCGGAAGGCGAGGCCGCTTTCTACGGCCCGAAGGTCGACTTCATGATCAAGAGTGCCATCGGGACCGAATACGCGATTTCGACCAACCAGCTCGACTTCCTCGCGACCGAGACCTTCGATCTCAAATATGTCGGCGACGATGGGGCGGAGCATCCGGTCTACGTGATCCATCGCGCACCTTTGGGCTCGCACGAGCGCTTCATCGCCTTCCTCATCGAGCATTTCGCGGGCGCATTCCCGACCTGGCTCGCCCCCATCCAAGTGCGCGTGGTGCCGATCACGGACCGCACCAACGACTACGCGATCAAGCTTCGCGATCAGCTCTACTCGACCCCTGTCGTCAACGGCACGGGTGGACTTCGTGTCGATGTCGATCTTGCGAACGAGCGCATGCAGAAGAAGATCCGCAACGCCCAGACCGAGAAGATTCCCTACATGCTGGTCGTCGGCGATCGGGAAGCGGAGCAGGGAACCGTGGCCGTGCGGCTGCGGAGCGGGAAGGATTTGGGCGCGATGCCGCTCGACCAGTTCATCGCGCACGTCAAGCAGGAAGCCGAGTCGCGCAAGGATTTTCCCGTCTGAGACCAGTGCCGTATCATGGGCACGTCGATGGGTTTGGGCGTGCCGTTTCGGGAACGACCCGCGCGAAACGCAGCATATAGAGCCCCCCGCTCACGATCACGAGTGCCCCGACGATCGTGGCCGCATCGGGCAGGTTCCCGAAAAAGACATAGCCCCACATCACGCTCCAGGGGAGTGAGGCGTATTCGAAGGGTGCCACGCGATTGGCATGGGCAAGGCGATAGCCATGGGCGAGGAAAAAGAAACCGAATGCTGACAAGAGACCGCAGGCGACGAATAGGGTGAGGTCGACTCCATCGGGCCAGACCCAGGGGCGCAGGAGAAAACGCACGCTGATATGCGCATCCGCGGCCGGCTCGATCCCCGCGAGCGCCAATGCGGTAACACCACTTGCCAGGATGTAGACGGCCGTCGCTGAAAGCGCCATGGAACCGGCTCCATCCACCGCACCGAGCCGGCGTGCGAAAAGTGCCGAAAAGGCATAGGCCGCCGCCGAGAGCACCGGCAGAAGTGCGGTCGGGTCGACGAGTGCTGCACCCGGCCGCAAGACGATCAGCACACCGGCGAAGCCGACGCCGATGGCCAGCCAGGTGCGCCGGTCGACCTTTTCCCCCAGGAACGGAATGGCGAATGCGGTGACGAAGAGCGGGGCCGAGAAGAAAAGCGTCGTATTCTCGGCAAGGGGCAGGCGCGCAAGTGCTAGGTAATAGGCTGTGAACGACGCGTACATCACGAGCCCGCGCACGAAATGCAGGCCCGGACTGTGGAACGCGACGCGGCCGCGGCTCTCGACGAGGGTGACGAGAACGAGGAAGGGCAGTGCCGCAATACTGCGCACGAAGACGATTTGATGCACGGGATAGGTGCTGCTCAGGAACTTCATGATCGCGTCATGAAGCGAGAAAACCGACACGCCGACGGCAACACTCAGCATTCCAAGAATGTGGCGATTGGCGAGACTGGCCGGGGGTGGGTGCTCGCCGTCCATGGCTCACCCTACCAGATCGGGGCGTGCCCCGTCGTCATCGCCCGTTCGTTCGATCGTCGACGCGGGTGGAGCCGCACGCCGACGCGACGCGATATTACCGACCCGCCGATCCTTCCGACGGAATTGACGCGATGGGTGGTGTTGCCGAACAAAAAGCCCCGCCGGAGCGGGGCGTGATCGCGAAGGGCTTGCCGCCCTCAGGCGAGGATATTGACCGAAGTGCTGCCGTCGCCGCTGTTGCCGTCGTCCGGCGTGGTCGCGGAGGGTGCGGTGCTCGACTGCGCATTGGCCTCGCTTCCCTGGCTCAGGATGCGGCCGATGTGGTGCAGGGCGTGGCCGATCTTGCGGAGATCGGCACTTGTCAGCGTGCCGGTCGTCGAATTTTGATCGACCTGCTGCTTGATCGCGTCGAGCTTCGTGGTCAGCTCGTTCGCCTGCTGGGACGTAAGCGTTCCGTTGCTCACACCTTGGGCGATCTGTTTCTCGAGCGTTTGAATGAGCTCGTCGATCGACTGGGGCGAACTCGAGGATTGGGAGGTGTTCTGTGTTGCGGACGTGAAAGTCGCGTATGGTGAAACCGCTGTCATCGATTGTCTCCCGACTCGGGAATAGGGGATTCGACGGACGGCATATTATTGACGGTCGATTAACAACCTCTTTCCAATTTTAGTTAAAATCTAGACGATTTCAGGGGCGCCCGTTCGGCTTGCCTTGGTGCCGGCGGCGGGCCGAAAGAAAAAGCCCCGCGCAGGGCGGGGCCAGGTCAATCAGGAGGCGTCCTTATCTGGACGACTGAAATACGCACCGGCCCCGAGGTTCCTGCGCATAGGGGCCGGACCAGGACCGCCCTCCCCCTTCGAGACGCCGCCCTCTGGGTGAGGACCTTATCTTGTAAATGAACAACCTCATGGTGAGGAGCGCTCGAAGAGCGCGTCTCAAACCACGGGATCTCCCCCTTCGAGACGCCTCGTTCGCCTTGACGGGCCGGGGCACGCGCGCTACGGTTTGCGCGGAAAAACATCGCAAAACCAATAGCTTACATAATAAAATGCTAATCTAATCCCCACGGATTCCCAGCCCCTCGAGGTTCCATAGATGCCGCACCGTAAGTCCGCGCGCGCCGGCTTCGGCAACCAGACCGGCGGCACGGTCGCCTTCACCGCGACACCGAATACGGCGCTGCACGGCAGCCTCACCGCGGGGACCGTGACGGCGAGCCCGGGTGCCGTGTTCGAGGCGGTCGAGCAGGGCAATGGCGGCGTCTTCGCGAAGAGCCAGACCTACACCGACGTGATCGTCGCGGGTGCGGCCTTCGCCAACAACTTCACCGCGACCTCGTTCTCGCCCGTGTTCGGGGCGAGCCTCACCCCCGACGCCACGACCGCGAACGCCCTCGACCTCAACCTCAAGTTCCTGAGCTTCGCCAACCTCCAGGGCCTAAGCCTCAACGGCAGTGCGGCGGCGGGCGGGTTGAACGGTGTCTTTAACAGCTTCAGTGCCGGCTCGGCACCCGGTGCGGCCCCGCTGCTTGCCGCCGTCTTCAATCTTGACCCGGCGGGCGAGGCGGCGGCCCTCAACGGACCCTTGAGCGGCTCGACCCTCGCCCAGACCAACTTCGTGGCCCTCAACACGGCACGGGTCTCGACCGGGCTCATCCAGGACCGCCTCGCCCCCGGCAATGGCAGC
>DATDHA010000502.1:0-2394 GCA_036521815.1 Alphaproteobacteria bacterium
CGAAGCACGAATCCACGCGCAGGCAGACGCTCAGAGGCGATTGACCTCGTAAGCCTCGCAGGAATAGCCGAGCGTCGAGAGCCCTTCCTCGATGAAGTCGCCCAGGGTCGGAATCCCCATCAGGTAGCCGGCGGAATGAGGTCGATGCCGCTCGCGGGCGAGCGCGCGTGCTTCGTGCCATTCCTCGCGCCGGAAATCACCACGTCCCAGCCACACCATGGCGATCAAGTCGACCACCTCGTCCTCGTTGAGGCCGTCGATGACCTCGCGGAGCTCCGCCCCCGTTGCGTCGTCGGCGTAGTCCTCGAGAATCTCGCGCTCGCCGGAATCGGCGGGGTTTGAGCCAGGATCGGGTTCGACCGGATCCACCTTGGCGTCGAATTCCCGTGCCTTTACCAGGATGAAGAAGGCTTTCTCGGGACTGATGCCGATCTCGATCGGCCTGTCGCTCTCTGCCCGCGCCATAACAGCCTCTCTGCCGCTTTATCGATCGATTGCTGTAGACTCCCGCGGTCCAGGACGAGCATATCCTAGCGCCTTGGCAGACAAACGCTCTGACGCAGATCAATATCTTCGCGAGCGGCTACCGCATGGTCTCCGAGAGGTGGTCTTCCTCCTCGACGATCGATTGCTCCTGGCCGAAAAAGTCGCGACGCGAGACGATGCCGACAATGCGCTCACCGTGCATGACCGGCAGGTGGCGGTAGCGGCCGTCCTGCATCATGCGAAGTGCATCGGTGGCGAACGACGTGGGCATGACTGTGTCGGGCCGCCGAGTCATCACGTCCTCGAGCCGCGTCTTGGCCGGGTTGCGCTTTCCCCCAACGACCCGCTTCACGAGGTCGCCGCTCGTGAAGATCCCTTCGAGCCGTCCGCTGGTCGAGACTACTACGGCCGCACAATTCCGCTCCGCCATGAGGCGGGCGGCCTCATAGACGGTCGCCGTCGGCGGCAGCTGATGCACCTCGCGTTTCATGAAGTTTTCGATCCTGCGCGACATGATGGCACCTCTCGATTGTGTCCATTGAGCATCGGTCGCAGCCGCGTCGTCACTCAATCGTTTCCTGACCCCGCAAGCATTTAGCCCCGAAAAACCGACACGCCTAGAGCTCAGTCTATCCGCGCCCCTGAAGGTGCGGATGCAACTAGCGCCTAGCAAGCCTGCACGTCGCATGCCTTGATCCGGAACCGCTCTGCTTCGTTCTGCCGGCTGGCATCGAAGCTCCGCTTGTCCGTGCAATGGGCACGCACGAAGACGACTTGACGGCCGTCGACATCGCGCACCGCCAGGCGCGAAAGATAGGCGATGTCACAATTGTAATCGTCTCTGAGCTGTTGCTGGAGGTCGTCCTGCCAGTCGGCGTTGGCATGTGCCGCGAGCAAAAACGACGCAAGGGAGGCGAGGCCGAGCACCGTCCCCACGGCCCGGCCCACGAGGCGCCGATGTGTGCCGGCACGAACGATCATGGCCACGCTCCTTCCGCGTTCCATCGAAACTGTCGCCGCTCGTCGCGTTCCTTTGCAACCGAGCACGGCCTTCCTTCCATGACAAACATCAATTGGGCCGGAAGTCGGCAAGCAATGCGCCTATTTCTACCTCGCCATTCGGCCGCGGGCATTGATCCGCATCAATGTCAAGAGGTGCTCAAATGTGCATTAAACGCTACTGCCGACGGTGGCCAGTCTTGATCACTTGCTGCCCGTTAGCGCCCGCCGAGTCTTCCGCCTCCAATCTCAATTCCGCGCCTTTGATCAGCGTATCCAGCTTCGTTACCTGTTCTTCGTTGGCGGTTGACCTCCGAGATTTCCTTCTTGCACGTCTAGCAAGCGGCCACCAGCCCAACAGTACGCCCTGGTCTTCCCTATCACGGATTTGATCTTGGTCAATGTCTTGGCCGAGGCAAGCTGCTAATGACAATGGTCAGGATTGAAATGGGGAGGGCAAGCTCATGCTCCCAGAGGCAGAAGACAAGATGGCGCCACGCGCGGGGGCGGAATCGCCGGGGCCGCGCGGCCGGCTCTCGAATTTGGCCAAAGGTTATGCGCGGGGCGCGATCGAGCACTTGAAAATTTGGCACGAGCGACAGTCGCTCAAACGGGAACTCAGCAATCTCGACGATACCTCTCTCTCCGATCTTGGTCTCACGCGCGCGCAAATTCCAATATTCGTGAGTGCATATCCTCTCGCCGGCGAACTTCTGGATCTTATGCTGGCCCGCCTCGACCTTGCCGGGGGCATGGCGTCGATGCTGCACTCGACCTACGCGGACCTTCTGCGCACTTGCTCGATGTGCAGTAAGCGCGGTCAATGCAAGCGTTGGCTCGCGTCGGGCAAGATAGACGAGGGCTATAAGGACTTCTGTTCCAATTCATGGGTCCTCGATCAGCTTCGGC
>DATDHA010000503.1:0-1619 GCA_036521815.1 Alphaproteobacteria bacterium
ATCGAAGCTCGGTCTCGCTTTTGACGACGCGGAGGCGGGAGACGAGATCGGACGCATCGTCGAGAGTGGCGAAACCTTGGAGCGCTGCCGTGAGGCGCTGGCCGTTGCGGGCGGTCAGGCCATAGGCCTCCCACTCGACGCCGAGCTTCTTGCCCTTGCAGCCATGTTCCGCCAGGAATGCGCGAAGCTCGACCGCGGGATTGGCGTCGGGTGCATCCACCCAGATGCGGATATCGTCGATGACCGAGGTGTGCTGCGCCTGGCGCAGGTCGGGGGCTCGGGTGATGAGCGTCATCTTGCCGTCGGCGCCGAGATAGAGACACTGGAAAAAAACATAGCCGAAGGTGTCGTAGCCGGTCAGGTAGTACATGCTCTCCTGCCGGAACATAAGAAGCCCATCGAGGCCGCGCTCGACCATCGCCTCGCATGCGCGCTTGCGCCGCCCGGCAAGCTCTGACCGCTCGAAATGAATTGCCATGTCCTTGCTCCCCGTCCTTTCAAACCAGCGCGATGGCCGATAGGCCGCGCCCATAGTCCTTGATACCCTCGTGCGTGTTTCGCCGATAGCTGAAGAACCGCTCCCGCTCGGCATAGGTGTCGTGCGCCAATTGATCGACCGCACCGAGGCCGAGTGCGCCGACGCGGCTTGCGACGTAGCCCGGCAGATCGAACATGAAGTGCCCCGCGCGCTCGCTCGGCGCGAAAAACGCCGAATCCGACGCTTTGCGCGCCAGGAAAGGCTCCGGAAACTCCGGCCCCACTTCATAGGACGCTTGCGCGATGGTCGGGCCGATCGCGGCACGGACCAAGTTCCGGGCAGCACCCAATCCGACCATGGCATCGACCGTCGCTTCCAGGATGCCGCTTAAGGCGCCGCGCCAGCCGGCATGGGCAGCGCCGACGACGCCGCAAGCGGGCTCGACGAGAAGAACCGGCGTGCAATCGGCCGCGAGCACGCCAACGGCAATCCCCCGCTGCCGCGTCACGAGCCCGTCGACCCGCGGCCGCGCGTCGTGAGGCCACGGCGTTTCGACGACCAGTGCGGTGGGCGAATGAATCTGGTAGGCCGTGACGAGTGCTTCGCCTTCGAGACCGAACGCCGCCATCGCGCGCCGGCGGTTCTCGCGCACCAGCCCCGCGTCGTCCCCCGAGCCAAGCCCGCAATTGAGTGTGGCATAGGGGCCGCTCGAGACCCCGCCTTCGCGCGTGAAAAATCCATGGCGCACCCCGGGCAATGCCGTGAGCACCTCGCTCTCGATAGGGGTCAGGGTTGCCATCGTCTATTCGAACCCGGCAGGAACTGGCATGTGGGGATGGGTGAGGGCCAGGGCCTTGAAGAGGGTGCCCATTTCAGCACCGTCAATCAAGCGGCGCAATGCCGCTTGAATGGCGCCGGCTTGCGCGGCACTCGCAGCACTCGAAAGCCGCTCGGCGCGTTCGCGGATGCCGAGGTGTCCGAGAAAAACGCCCTGCTCGACCGGGCCGTGACACGCCGCACCCGCCTCCGACGCCGCGCGCGCGAAATTCGCGAAATCCACGTGCGCCGTCAGGTCCGCGCGCCCCGGCTCATCGAGGGGATCGTGGCGGCGATGTCCACGCAACGCCTGCAACGTAGCACC
>DATDHA010000504.1:0-7523 GCA_036521815.1 Alphaproteobacteria bacterium
AAGTGCTTCGCAGGTCGTCGTGGTTCCATTATAGGGGAACGGATCGAGTGCGATGTCGACGCGCCGATAAAGCGACAGATGATCCTCGGTCGAAGGAGTCCATGCCGCCAGCTCGATCCGGTCGGCATCGATGCCGTATGCCGCGATGAGCGCGAGATACCGCGTCGCGGTCGCCGAATCGCCGGCTTGCTTCGATTTGAGGAGGAGGCGCGAGCCCGGCACTTCCGCGAGAATGGCGCTCCAGCAGGCGACGACATCAGGTGTCACTTTGGTCAGGTTGTTAAAAGAGCCGAACGTGATCCGGCCGGCGTGAGACGAGGGCGGCGGGGTCACTCGTGGCGCATCCGAGGGCGGGCGATAGCAGAGAAAGCATCGCGGCAAGCGCAGAACGGTCTCGGTATGGAAGCGCTCCGTCTCGCCGGGCGGGTCGGCGAGCGCGTCCGTGAGACGGTAGTCGACTGTTTCGAGGCCCGTGGTCGCGGGATAGCCGAGCCAGCTCATTTCCACCGGTGCGGCCTTGAGCGCCATGAGCTTCAGCCGATTGCGCGCGGTATGGCCGGCGAGGTCGACAAGGATATCGATGCGATCGCCTTCAATTCTCTCAGCCGCCGCCGCGTCATCCATGTTGTCGATGGCGCGCCAATGGTCGGCCATTGCCTCAAGCCGTGCTGTGAAGCGATCCGGCCTCTGGACATTGGAATAGCAAAAGACCTCGACCTTGTCCCGATCGTGGGCCGCGAGGAGTGGTTCGAAGAAAAAATACACGGAATGGCCGCGAAAATCCGGCGAGACGTACCCGATGCGCAGACGCCGGTCGGGTTCGACCGCGCGCGCGAAATCCCGCTTGCTCCGCGCGCGATCGGCACCGTGTGCCGCCGCCCACGCCTTGTGCTCGGCGATGAGTTTATCAGGATCGACGCCGCGATAGCAGTACGCCATGAGAAGATTGCTGTGCGCGGCCGCGTCCTTGGGATCGACAGCCAATGCGGTGCGAAAGCACGCCGCGGCCTCCTCGAGTGCCCCCTGGATCATGAGGTCGTTGCCGAGGTTGTTGTGGAAATCGGCGATTGCCGGCTGAAGCGCTATTGCTCTGCGATAGCAGGCAATCGCCTCGCCATAACGATCCCTGGCGTCGAGCATCACGCCCATATTGTAGTGCGCGATGGCGAGCTCGGGTTCCGCCGCGATCGCGGCACGGAAGCATTCGAGTGCCTTTTCCCACTCGCCCAGCACCTTGAAGACGAGGCCGAGATTGTTGTGGGCGAGGCCGAGTGCTGGCTCCATTGCGATCGACTGGCGCAAGCTCGCCTCCGCATTGGCGTATTCGCGCCGTGCGAGGAAGACATTGCCGAGATTGTAATGGGCCGCGGCATAGCCCGGATCGAGCGTGGTGGCGCGGCGCAGGCTTTCGATGGCGCGCGGGGTCCTGCCGAGGGCGTGGAGCGCTTCGCCGAGGGTGTTGTGGTATTCCGCCTTCCGCCCATCGCGCTTGATCGCCTTCTTGGCGAGCTCGACGGCGTCGGCATAGCGGCCGGCCTTGTAGGCAAGGGTTCCGAGCAGATGGAGGGCATCCGGCTGATGAGGATCGAGCGCCAACGTCTGGCGGCAGAGCCGCTCAGCCTCGGCGAGGCGGCCTGCGCGATGATTGTCGAACGCCGCCACGAGCGTCTGTGCAATATTCGCCACGTTCCTCCGGACGCTTGCATTCGATCGAGGTTTCTCGGCCGAGCCACATCACGGTAAGCGAAGGTCGGGTCCTGGGGCAACCGCGCACCGGCGATCGAACACGTGACGGGAAACGCGCCGACCTTCGAGACGTGGGGTGCGCGCTCCTTCGGATGTGATGGTCATTTGCATGCCCTCGAGGCGTCCAAGCCCTTCAAATGTGCTGTCAAGCCGTGGTTGTCATGCGCCGATCCTGTCGTCAGGGAGTCCCGGGGACTATGCATTTCATAAATATTCTAATAGTATACAGGCAGGGAACGACTGCTGCGCGGTGTTGCCAAGCCTTCGGCGCACACGGCTCGGAACATTATTCATATCTTATACAAACGGTTTCGTGTGGACGCGATCGAGACCATCGACATCGAAAGCTGGTCCGGCCCCTATCCGGCCACCGCCAAAAAATGCGCGGTGGATGCCCTTGAGCGCGGCAAGGTGCTCATTTTCCCCCACCTCCGGTTTTCGGTCGAGGACGGCGAGGAGATGCTCTTCTCGGCCGCGGTGTCGAATGGCAAAGCGAAGAATGTAAGCTACGACCCTCTCACCGAGGTCGTGCAGGGAACTTTATTGGAAGGTGGTGAGCGCGACCGGCTTCGCGCGATGATGGAGCGTTTCGGGCAAACGTCGGCCCGGTTCATGGACGATCTCTTTCCGAACTATGCTCCGGCACTCGAGCGGGCGCGCACGAGTTTCCGCCCGGTCGAGGTCTTGGGCCGGCACTACTCGCAGAAGAAGGATGACCGGCTCCTCCACGTCGATGCGTTCCCTTCGCGTCCGACGCGGGGGCAGCGCATCCTTCGCCTTTTCAGCAACGTCGATCCGGGCGGCAACAGCCGCGTTTGGCAGGTGGGCGAGCCGTTCGAGGATTTCGCGAAGAAATTCCTCCCGAAGTCCAGGCCGCCGATCGTCTTTCAGCCGTGGCTGCTTGCGGCATTCGGCATCACGAGCGGTCGGCGCAGCAAATATGACCATCTGATGCTCGAGCTTCACGACCGGGCCAAGCTCGATGCGGAATACCAGCGGATTGCGCCGCGGGATGAAATCGCGTTTCCGGCCGGCTCGACCTGGCTCTGTTACACCGATCAAGTCCTGCATGCCGCCCTTGGCGGGCAGTTCGCCTTCGAACAGACGTTCCACGTCGATATCCGCGCCATGGCGGATCCCCTGCGCTCGCCGCTCAAGGTGCTCGAGCGCATGACGGGACAAGCGCTCGTCTGAGTCCCCTCGATCGCCGGCAAGAATCTCCAACACGAGTGAGACCGGCCCTTGATGGCGTTTATGGAATGCGCGGCGCATGCGGGCTGCCATTACATTCGGCACAAGCTTGCGCTTACGGTTGACGGCCTGCCGAAAGGCAGCGACGATGCGTCGCCAATTCGGGGAGGATTTCAACGCAATGACACGACAATTGACGGCGGATCAGCTCGCTTTTCTCGGTCGTTTCGACACGCCCACCATCTGCAACGGACTGGAACTCGTCATGCCGGAGCGTCAAGCGATCGGCTTCACGACCGAGCATCTTCACCCCGCCAATCCCGCCTTGCCGCCAATGGTGGGTTATGCGCGGACCGCGACAATTCGGGCGGTTGAGCCGTCGGCGCGCGACGCCAATGCGATGCGGGAGCAGCGTCTTGCCTACTACGCCTATATCGAGGCGGGACCCCGGCCCTCGATCGTCGTTATCCAGGATATCGACCCGCGGCCCGGCTTCGGTGCCTTTTGGGGCGAGGTGCAAACCGCCGTCCACAAGGGACTCGGCGCGCTCGGCGGTGTCACCAACGGCTCGATCCGCGATATCGACCAAATCGCACCGGGCTTCCAGCTTCTCGCCGGCAAGATCGGGCCAAGCCACGCCTATGTGCACCTTGTCGATATCGGCGGACAGGTGAATATCCACGGCATGACCGTGCGAGATGGGGATCTCGTCCATGCGGATCGACACGGTGCGGTGGTCATTCCGTTCGCCGCGGTCGAAAAGCTGGCGGCTGCAATCGACATGGTGGCACGTCGCGAGAAGGTCATCCTCGATGCGGCGCGCGCACCCGGTTTCACGTTCGAAAAGCTCAAGGCGGCGATGAAAGGTGCGGCGGACATCCACTGAATGCCGTCGTCGCTGAAACGCAAACCGGTGCGGCGTCGATCCGCCGCCGTCGCTCAAACACGAACCGGTGCGGCGTCAATCCGCCGCCGTCGCTCAAACACGAATCGGCG
Source organism: Alphaproteobacteria bacterium (assembly GCA_036521815.1). Classification (GTDB taxonomy): domain Bacteria; phylum Pseudomonadota; class Alphaproteobacteria; order JACZXZ01; family JACZXZ01; genus DATDHA01. The sequence goes on from DATDHA010000504.1 coordinate 3,934, forward strand.
CGGCGTCGATCCGCCGCCGTCACTCAAACACAAACCGGTGCGGTGTCGATCCACCGCCGTCGCTCAAACACAAACCGGTGCGGCGTCGATCCGCCGCACCGGGGTGCCTCTCAAAGATTTGACAGCCGAAGATCGGATATCCTCGGACGCTTGAAGTCAGTTGGTCGGCTTCACGACGTCGAGTTTCTTCGACGCATCGCTGCCGATGACTTCAGTCTTCCACCGGTCCTGCCAGGCTTTCTGCTTGTCGAGCACATGGTTCCAATCGATCTGGACGACCTGGACGTCCTTGATCGCATCCATCACCGCCTTGCCGTTCCCGCCGGAGGCCTGGACGTCGTTGCGTGCGGGAATGCCGAACACGTCCGGCGTCTTTTCCTGGACTTCCTTCGAGAGCAGGAAGTCGATGAGCGCCTTGCCACCTTCCGGATTTGGCCCGCCCTTCACGAGCGAGATCGCGTAGGGTAGCGAGAACGTCACGGGTTTCTCGCCGGCAGCCGGGCGCAGGAACACGGGCTCGATCGCGAGGCCGCCGTGGATTTTGTCGTCCATGTCCATCTGGAAGTCACCGTTCGCGACCTTGATTTCGCCGCGACCGGTGAGCGTGTCGAGATAGCCGGTACCCTTGGTGTGGAACTTGATCCCGGGCTCGAGCTTGGCGAGGAACGCGAACGCCTTGTCCTCGCCCCAAACCTTGTCGAGCAGGATCACGATGGCCATGCCGTCGCCGGCCGTGATCGGGTTCGAGTAGGAGATCGCGTCCTTGTACTCGGGCTTGAGAAGATCGTCGAAGGTCTCCGGCGCCTTGGCGAGCTTCGGATTGTAGATGAAGGACGCGTAATTGTTGATGAAGGTCGTCCAGTAGCCCTTCGGATCTTTGCTGTCGGCGGCAATGGCGCTGTCGGCACTCGACTTGAAGACCGCGAGCAGCCCGTCGGCGCTGGCGGTTTGCACGAAGGGCGGCAGCGTCACGAGGACGTCCGCCTTGGGCGAATCCTTCTCGGTCTGGAGACGGTTGACGACGGCACCACTGCCCGAAGTCACGATATTGACTTTGGAACCGGTCTTTTTCTCGAAGTCGGCAAGCACGCCCTTATAAAAGTCTTCGAGGCCGTCCGCCGTATAGAGCACCACCGGCTCCGCAGCACGGGCCGCCCCGGAAACAATCAGCGAGGCCGCCAAGAGTGCCCCGGCGGCGAACGCGATCGGCCGTTTCAGATGAGATTTTTTGATCATTGTAGGGTCTCCATTTGAAGCTGTGCACCAGCCGAATCCCCGGGATCGTGCGATCCTCGGTTGGTGCGGGAAGCGATCCAGTACTTACTCCGCGACCGATGTCGGTTTTGTTTCGGTTTAGTTAAATATCCGGCGCAGGGCGGGCGCCGATCGCCCGAGCCGATTCGCGCGTGGCGCTATTTGACGGGCGTTCCGCCACTCGATGGCCAAACGCCCGCCTTGCAAAATCGAAGGATTGAGAGTGGTGGGTGCTGAAGCGCGCGCGGACGCCGCTCGCTCAGGCGGCTCCTGAGGAAAGCTCGGCGTAGTGCCGCTCATGGTAATCGGCGTTGCCGAACTGAACGTCGATCGCCGCAAGGCGCTTGAAGTAATGGCCGACCGCAAGCTCGTCGGTCATGCCCATGCCGCCATGGAGCTGGACGGCTTCCTGTCCCACGAGCCGCCCGCCGCGCCCGGCTTGCACCTTCGCCGCTGCCGCTGCCTGGGCGCGGTAGTGCGCGTCGCCGTCCTCGAGCGCGCGCGCGGCAACAGCGACGGTCGAGCGGGCCAGCTCCTGCGCCATGAACATATCGACAAGACGATGCTGGAGCACCTGGAAGCTTCCGATCGGAACGCCGAATTGCTTGCGCGTCTTGAGGTAGTCCCTCGTCGCGTCGATGAGTGCGTGCATGGCGCCGACCGCTTCGGCCGCGAGGGCGACGAGTGCCTCGTCCCGCGTGTGCGCGAGCTGTGCAAATCCGCCGTCGAGATCACCGAGGATCGAGCCTGCCTCGACAACAACCTTATCGAGCGTCACGTCGGCGGCCCGTAGCCCATCGACCGTGCGGTAGGGTGTCAGGCCGAGGCCAGGCGTATCCTTGGGCACCAGGAAAAGCGTGATGCCCTTTTCATCGGCGATGGCACCCCCCGAGCGCGCGGAAACGACGATGTCATCCGCGTGCTGGGCATTGAGTGCTACAGCCTTGTGGCCAGTGAGCGTGAAGGTGCCGCCGTCGCGCGCGGCGCGGGTTTCGACGTGGGCGAGGTTGAAGCGGGCCTTGGCCTCCATATGCGCAAGGGCAAGCTGAAGCCTGCCTGCGGCGAGGGCGGGAAGATGCGCGGCCATCTTGGCGCCACCGCGACGCAGAAGGCTGCCGCCGAGGACGACGGTCGGGAAATAGGGCTCGACCACGATGTGCCGGCCGATACCCTCCATGACAATCGAAAGCTCGACGCCGCCGCCGCCGAGCCCGCCGGCGGACTCGGGTGTGCCGATCCCGAGCCAGCCGAGCTCGGCGAACTGCGCCCATATGTCGCGGCTGAAGCCCTTCTCGCTCGCAACGATCTTCCGGCGCTTCTCGAACGAATATTCCTTCGCGAGGAAGCGCGCCACACTGTCGGCGAGCAGTTGCTGTTCCTCGGTCGGCGTCAGGTCCATCGCACTCCCCTAGTGTGGTGGATTTGAAGTTCCTAACATTTTGGTGGCATCCGCGTTTAGGAACTTCAAATCCGAATACCACACTAGATACAATATATTACTCGTGTGGCGTTGAATCTGAAATTCGCTCACGGTCCCGCACCCAGATATGGCGAATTTCGGACTAGCCACACTAGAATCCGAGCATGTGCTTGGCGATGATGTTGCGCTGGATCTCGTTCGACCCGCCATAGATCGAGACCTTGCGCCAGTTGAAATAGGTCGATGCGAGTGCTGGTGCGTATGCGGGGCCGACCGCCTCGCCATTCCAGCCGGGCTCGAACCACTCGGGCTGATAGGGTAGCGCATAGACGCCGACCGCCTCGGTCAAAAGCTCGGTCATAGCCTGTTGGATGAGGGAGCCCTTGATCTTCAGGATCGAGGATTCCGGACCCGGCGGCTTGCCGCTCGACATGCGCAATACGGTCGCCTCAAGGGCGAGAAGATCGATCTCCGCCGCGGCGATCTTTGCCTTGAAGACCGGATCCTCGACCAGCGGCCGGCCGTTCGCCTGCTCCTCGCTCGCGACCTTCTTGAGTTTCGCAAGAAGCCGCGTCGAGAGCCCGACCCGCGCGATATTGGTGCGCTCATGGCCGAGCAGGTATTTCGCATAGGTCCAACCCTTGCCTTCCTGTCCGATGAGGTTCGCCTTCGGCACGCGCACATTGTCGAGGAAGACGGTGTTGACCTCCGCCCCGCCGTCCAGTGTCACGATTGGTGTCACGGTGACGCCGGGGCTGTGCATATCGAGCAGGAGGAAGGAGATGCCTTCCTGCTTCTTGCCCTCGCTCCCCGTCCGCACGAGGCAGAACATCATGTCGGCGAATTGCGCGTAGGTCGTCCAGGTCTTGGAGCCGTTCACGACGTAGTGGTCGCCGTCCGACACGGCGCGCGTCTT
>DATDHA010000505.1:0-11871 GCA_036521815.1 Alphaproteobacteria bacterium
GGGTATTCCGCGAAGCGTTCGCGACGAAATGCTGATTGCGCCGTTCAACGACATCGAGACGGTCGCGAGCCTCGTGCGCGAGCATAAGGACGATCTGGCTGGCATCATCGTCGAGCCCTTCCAGCGCATCATCCCGCCAAAGCCGGGATTCCTCGAGGGCTTGCGCAAGATCACGGCCGATCACGGCATCCCGCTCATCTTCGACGAGGTTGTCACGGGCTTTCGCTTGGCCAATGGCGGCGCTCAGGAGTATTACGGCGTCACGCCCGACATTTGCACGCTCGGCAAAGTCATCGGCGGCGGGTTCGCGATTGCCGCGATCGCGGGGCGTGAGGACATCATGTCCCACTTCGATCGCAACATTGTCGGCGAGGAGGACTATTTGATGCAGGTCGGCACGCTCTCCGGCAATCCGGTGGCGGCCACGGCCGGACTTGCAACGCTGGCCGTCCTCAAGAGAGCAGGCGCATATGAACGGATTTTCGCGATCGGGCGCGAGCTGATGGATACGCTTTCCGAGCTCCTCAAGCGCGCCCGTATCCCGGCACGGGTCGTCGGAGAGCCGCCATTGTTCGACGTCGTGTTCAACGATGCGGAGGTCCGGGATTATCGGGGCACCTTACGGGGCGATGCAAACTTGCTGCAGCGGTTCAATGGGCTGCTGCGCGATCGCGGCATCCTGAAGGGCGAATCGAAATATTACGTCTCGCTCGCCCACACGGCCGAAGACATCCGGCATACGCGCGATGCCTGGACGTCGGCGATCGAGGAGCTCGTTTCGAGCCCTGCGCCCACCCGGTGAGGGCGAATTGCCAGGAGTGCTCCACGGACGGAGCGACCGGGTTGGTCAGTTGACCGGCTGCGTCGAGAGGTCGATTGCGGCGATGAAGCCCCGCACACCGCTCGCCTCGACCTGATACCACCGATATCCGTTCACGGCGCCGACGACCTCGCCGACCACGTTCACGGCACTCTTGGCACGGACGACGCCGAGTTGCCGGCCCGCGAGGCCAGGCGTCTCCCTGAGCCTCAAATCCGTGCGGAGCCACATCAGTCGCGGGGGCGATATCTGTCTGAGCGGCGGATGCTGCTGAGCTGGATTGACGGGAGTGACTTTCCCCGAGGGGTAGGGGGTCACGGGCTGAGCCGACGAGCCAGGCGGCGGTCCGACCGGCGTCACCGTCTCAGGTGTCGCCGACCCTTGATTGGGGGAAACCGGAGTCACCGGTTGCGCCGCCGCCGGTGACAGCAAGCTCGTCCCGAGATGACCGGCGATCAACAGCACCAGACTGCTCAAGGCCGCGACCCCTGACATTCTCAAAAGAAAGCGCCTCACGCCGCTCCCGTCCTCCTTCGGCCACCAAAAATCCAACTATCGCTTGATTTTAGCACATCCTTCGGCGATCCGCCGCTCTACCGCACGACGCGCCAAACCAGTGTATGAGAACCCTCAACGCGGTTCGGCACTCTCCGCCCATCGCTCCATCAGGCCGTTCGACGGTAAAGTCTCATCAAGCACCTTATGTGCCGTCTCGCTCCCCGCCGCGGGCACGAGTTTCGGGTCCAAGAGCCCAATCTGCACCAGCACCGACGCCTGATCCCAATAGATGTGTTCGTGATAGAGCTTGTCGCCGCGGAAATTCACGATCGCCACGAGGGGCACTTCGACATATTTGCCGCTCGGCTTCACGCCCGGAAGCATCCAGTCGATCTCACGGTTGTGGGTGAAGCAAAAGATCATCTCGTCGACGACCCGATCGGCGCCGATGGTGCGCGAGATCGGAATGAGCTTGGTGTCGGCCGGGTTCGAGTTGACGAAGTGATGTCGATAGAAGCGTTTGAGGTCCTTGAACCCGACGCCGCCGGTCATGGTCGGCACATGATTGACATATGGTTCCGCGACCATTGTCGTCATCGTCGCGTCGACGTCGCGCTTGGCGAACTCGAAATAAGTGTGCCGTTCCCAAAGCTGGCTCAAATTATAGTGCGGCCCCATGGTGCTGCGGAGCAGCGCTATCGAACGCGAATGCGCCATCATCGCTGAGGGCTTGTGGAAATTCTGCCCGCCAGGGCGTGCAAAACCGTGGTCGGCGTCGGGATATACGCAGATCTCGACGTCCGGGCGTTCCACGAACGCGCGCCGGATTGCATCCACCGCCTGAGGTGGGCTATAGCCGTCCTTCTCCCCGAAATGCAGGACCATCGGGCACTCGATCGCCGCCGAATCGGCGAGAAATTTCTCGATACCGACGCCGTAATAGGAGACCGCTGCATCCACGCCGACGCGTGCTGCGGCGAGGTAGGCAAGAAGACCCCCCAAGCAGAACCCGAGCGCCCCGATCCGACCCTTGCATTCCGGGAGTGCGCGCAACGCGGACACACTTGCGTCGATGTCGTCGACCGCGCGCTCCAGACTGAATTTGCGGTAATGCTCGAGTGCCTTCTGACGCTCTGGCTCCGTGAAGCCCAATTCGATGCCCGGTGCTATCCGCCAAAAGAGGTCGGGGGCGAGGACCACGTAGCCTTCGTCGGCATAGCGGTCGGCGACATCGCGGATGTAGCGGTTGACGCCGTAGATTTCCTGGAGCAGCACGATGCCAGGCCCACTGCCCTCGGCCGGCGTTGCGAGATAGGCACTGAAGCTGCCCCCGTCATTGGCTGCCACCGTGAGATACCGAGCCGCCATGTCCCGCCCTCCCAAGCTGCCGTTGTGGAGTGAGAGCGAGGCTACGATTGGTCTCTGCGGTGAGTCAAATGACGGAACAAGACCGCGGGCGTGCGCCGGTCCCGCCTCGGCCAGCACGATGGGACGAAAACAGCCGTTGCCGGATGGCTCGTCCATGGTGCTGCAACCGATTGCGGTCCCCCATCCACCCTTGTTAGGCTTTCATGCGCCCCATGCCATGCTCGCCTTTCGAGGAGGACAGTCGCATTAGCGCTCAACGGTCATTGGGGGAAAGCCGCCGCACCTTCGGCGTGGGCCGGGTGTTTCTCGTCGTCATGACCGCATGGGCGGTCGGGATGATCCTGCCCTCGCTCTACAATGTCGTGGAACCTCTCGCTTCGTTCGGTCTCTCCGCCGACAATGACGGGGTCATACTCGATGTCGTCGCACCTTTCGACGACGCGCGCGAATCGCCCGCGGCCCTCGCCGGGCTTGTGCCTGGCGACCGAGTCGATCTGCGTGTCATGCAATGCTTCGTGCCGACCAGCCCCGCGTGCGCGAGCCTCGTCGTCGTGCTCGGCGGCCTCGGCGGATTGCAAGATTCTCGGCCCGGCCGCGAGATCGATCTGACGATCCTGCCCGTGCGCGGCGGGGCCACCCGTACCGTGCACCTGCGCGCAGCGCTTGCCCCGCTCGGCTGGCCGGCGCGCGTCGTGTTGCTTGCGACCACCGTCGTTGGCGTCCTCTTCGTCGCGATCGCACTCTGGCTGGTCTGGACGCGGCCAAGCCGGATGACCTGGGGCTTCTTCCTCTATGCGGCCTGGTTCAACCCGGGCCAAACCTATGCCTATTACGCGATGCTGCAAGCCTGGCCGATCGCGGTGCTCATCCAGGAGTTCGCGGAGGCGCTCGCCCAAGGTGCCGCCAATGCCGGACTGCTCGCCTTCGCACTGCGTTTTCCGACGGAGGAGGTCGGCCGACGCTGGATCTGGGCCGAGCGCGCCTTGCCGTGGCTCGGTGCCGTCTTCGCTCTGCTCATGCTCTTGAGTGCCGGCAATTTGTTCGGTTTTCCGACCGAACGCATCGCGGACACGGCATTCCTCGGCAACTACGCGGTCGCCGTGGCCGTGATTGCCGTCCTATTGGTCCGCCGGCGCGATTTGCATCCGCAGGATGAGCAGCGCATGCGGTGGGCGATCGCCGGCTGCGCCATCGGCTTGCCGGCCTTCATTTTTGCGGAAATCTGCCAGTCATCGGGCCTGTTGCAGGATCTCTGGGGTGCGACACTCTCGCAGACGACGATCTGGCTTATCTATTTGCTTCACGGTGTGCTCGCGTACTTCGTCGGTACCGCGGTGCGCCGGCGGCGCGTCGTGAGTGTTGCGATCCCACTTCGGCACGGCACGATCATCACCGCGCTGATGCTCATCCTGGGCGTGCCGATCGTATATTTGCACGAAGCCGTCGCGGCATACCAGGAGAGCCTTCATCTGCCCGAGTGGGTTTGGCCGCTCCTGGTAGCACCCATTGTCCTGCTCATTTTCAATCGCCTCCACGATGCCTCCGTCGAGCTGGTGGACCACGTCTTCAATCGCGGCTTTCACAAGGCCCGCGACAGCCTTGGGCGTGCTGGACAGGAGATGCGCAACGCCAGCAGCCTCACGGAGGTCGACCGCTTGCTTGTGGAAGAACCGGCCCGGCGGTTGAAATTGTCATCCGCCGCGGTCTTCCGCTACGTCGACGGCACGCTGCGAAGGGTCGATCCCGCGATCGGTTGGGACCACGCAGCACTCAGGGAACTGAATCCCGATCTCGACGAGCTCGTCTTGCAGACGCTGAGGCGCGACGCGCCACTCCGCCTCCGGCGTGGCCAATGGCAACGGCTTGGCCTGCCGCCCGACGATCGGGCACCATGCCTCGTCGTGCCGATATGCGGCGGTGCCCGCGAGGGGACGGCCGTCGCCCTCTTTGGCCCCCACGAGGTCGGCAGCGACATCAACGCCGATGAGCGAGAGATGCTCCATGAGCTCGCCGGACATGCGGCGATCGCGTACGATCGAGTGGAGACGGATTTCCTTCGTCGCGAGGTCCGCGAACTGCGCGCGAAACTTGGCGCACTCGGGGACAGGGCAGCGGCGGGGGAGTCCCGCCCTTAGAATCAGCCCTAGAATCGCTTGCCCAGCACGGGAGACGGCTGTCGCAAAACCGACATACGCTTGAGCTAAGCTCCCCTCGGCATAACTCTCCAGATGCGCCCGGCAGGGCAGGTAGCGTCGTGCTTCGAAGACGGTAGGCACTTGTCGAATCTTCAATCAGGACATTAATCTGCGCCGGCCCGAGCGCGCGTTGGATCGAAGCGGCGATGCCGCTGCAAGGGCGGGTGAGTGCGAGGTATTCGTGGTCGCAGGAAATTCGAGCAGGGCCGCCGCACCAGAAGAACATGAGTTGAGTCCCGCCCGAGAAAAAGGCATCGGGGTCCGTGTTGCGAACCTCACCGTCGTGCTCGGGGGGCGGGTCGTGCTCGATGACCTCTCGGTCGACGTCGAGCGTGGCGAATTCGTCACCGTGCTCGGTAACAGCGGTTGCGGCAAGACCACCCTCCTGCGCTACATCGCTGGGTTCGTCCCATCGCCCAATGGCAAGGTTTGGATCGCCGGACGCGAGGTTACGGAGATACCTCCCCATCGGCGCAATATCGGCCTGCTTTATCAGAACTACGCGCTCTTTCCGCACATGGCGGTGTTCGAGAACGTGGCGTTCGGGCTGCGCGCGCGCGGCGTGCCCACGGCTGAAATCGGGCCAAAGGTGACGTCCGCATTGCGGAGCGTTCGTATGGAGGAGTTCGAGCGCTACCGGCCAGCGCAGCTCTCGGGTGGCATGCAGCAGCGCATAGCACTTGCCCGAGCACTCGTCATCAAGCCCGAGATCCTTCTGCTCGACGAACCGGTCAGCGCGCTCGACGCCAATCTCCGCGCTGCCGTGCGCACCGAGATCAAGCTGCTTCACAAGGCGATGCCTGAGCTCACGGTGATCTACGTAACACACGACCGCGACGATGCGCTGATGCTCTCCGACCGCGTGATGCTCCTGCGCGAGGGGCGCATCGCCCAGATGGGAACGCCACAAGAGCTCTACGATCGGCCGCGGGATCGATTCGTCGCGAATTATCTCGGCCTATCCAATTTCCTCTCGCCCGCGGCCATCGCGAAGTCGCTTCCCGGCCTCGACCATGCACGAGACGAGAAAGATGGCCATTATTGCATCAGGCCCGAGAGCTTTCGGCTCGACGGCGGCGGCCCCGGCCGACTAGCGGGCGAGGTCGCGCGGTGCGAGTGGCACGGCTCGGCAATGCTCTTGGCGGTCGAGACCGGGGAAAGCGGGGCCGAGACGATACTGGTTGAAACGCCGCGCCGTGGAAGTGTGCCGGCGCCCGGGGATCGCGTCGTCATGTCGTTCTCGCCTGAGGATTGCGTCTTTGTCCGCGAATAACCGCGACCGACTGATGGTGGGTGCCAATTTCATGGGCCTCTTCGCGATCATTTTCGGCCCGCTCATTATCTATCCCCTGGCCGGCCTCGCTTGGCTCAGTATCCGCACCAAGGACGGCAATGTCTCATTGGCGCCCTTTGCGCATTTCTTTTCGGATGCTCAGAGCATTGCAATCGTCCGCACGTCGCTTGAAATCGTGATCGCGAGTGCCGGCCTGGCCACGACGATCGGCGTCATCCTCGCGGCACTTTTGTTTTACCTGCCGTTTCGCGGCTCAGCCACGCTCGTGCGCCTCATGGAACTCTTCGTCGCGTTCCCGTCGTTCCTGGTCGCCTTCACGCTCATTTTTCTCTATGGCACGCAGGGCTCGGTCAACGTGTTTCTGGTCGACAGCCTGCATCTTTCGCGCCCGCCCATCGACTTCCTTTACGGCTTCGGCGGAATCGTGTTCGCGCAAATGATCTACTATATCCCCTTCGTCGTGCGCCCAACGTTGACCGCGTTGACCTTGATCGACGAGCGCGTCGTCGAGGCCGCGCGCAGCCTTGGGGCGAGCCCTCTCATGGTGGCGTGGCGCGTCGTGCTGCCGCTAGCGCTTCCGGGCATCGTCGCCGGCAGCATCCTGTGCTTCCTCTTCATCATGAACGAGTTCGGCATCCTGCTTGTGCTCGGCAGCGCCAAGCTCGTCACCTTGCCGATCGCGATCTACAGTGCTGCCACCATCGATCTCGATCTGCAGACGGCATCGACGCAGGCGGTTGTGATGCTCATCGCGTCGTTGAGCGTGTTCGTCGTCTATCGGCGCGTGGCGCGCAGCGGATCGCGGAGCCATACCCGTGGCTAAACGGCGCATTCCTTGGCTCGCAATCCTTCGCTTCCTCACCGGTGCGACGGTGCTTTGGCTCTTTGCCGTGCCGGCGGTCGTCGTCATCCTTTCGGCGTTCGCGTCGGAATGGATTGCGAGCGTCTTCCCAACGTCTTTCACGCTGCACTGGTTCAATGAAATCGACGCATCGGATTGGGCGGCCGTGATCACGAGCTTCGAAGTCGCGGCGATGGTCGCGAGCCTGGGCACGATTTTGGGTGTCTGGCTGGCACTTTCCCTCAATCGGTTCGAGCGGCGTCGCGTCGGGGGAATTCTCGACGCATTGATCATGGTGCCGAACTCGGTGCCGAGCGTCGTGCTCGGGCTCGCTGTCCTGCTCGCCTACCATACCCCGCCACTCAACATTTCGAGCTCCTGGGCGATTGTCGTTCTGGTGCAGACCGCCCTCGTGCTGCCGTTCTGCTACCGCATGAACGCCGCGGCCCTCAAGCAGGAGATTCCGGTCTTCCGGGAGGCGGGGGCGAGCCTGGGGGCGCCGCCGGCGATGGTGGTGCGGCGCGTGGTCTTGCCACTCCTCGAACCCGCGATCCGCGCGAGCGTGGCGCTTGCCTTCGCGTTCTCCCTTGGCGATCTCGGTGCTACGCTCATGGTCTATCCGCCGGGCTTCAGCACCGTTCCGATCGTCGTGATCGAGGACGTTGAGCGCGGGTTCTATTATCGCGCGTCCGCGCTGGCACTGATCCTTCTCACGCTCTCGTTTGCGAGCTTGATGTTCCTGGCTGGTCGCAGCCGCGGCAAGAAGGTCGCCGCCGTCGTCGGCGAGCGCTGAGTGTTGGAGGAGGGCGCGCCCGGTCGGCTAGCCACCCGCCATGCGCGGCAAAATGAAGACCTCGCTGCCGGGCGGAATCGGACGGAACCAATCGTCGCGGTATATCTGGCCGTCGATCGACACGGCCACACCCCGCTCGAGCATCGGCTTCAGCCGTGGGTGATCCTGGCCGAGGCGGGACAGGAGCTGGTGAATGTTCGCAGCCTCGACCTCGAACTCGCTCTGGCCGCCAACGGCGGTCTTGAGCGAGCCCGAGAGCGTGACCTGAACCATCAGTGCCGTCCCTTAGCGCCCGATTCCGCGTCCATCGCCTTGAGGACTTGGGGTGGGGACATCGGCAGCTCCGTGAGCCGCACCCCTGCCGCCGCAGAGACGGCGTTGGCGATGGCCGCCAGCGGCGGCACGATCGACGTCTCGCCGACGCCGCGCACGCCATAGGGATGGCCGGGATTTGGCACCTCGACGATCACCGTGTCGATCATCGGCAGGTCGGACGCGACAGGGATGCGGTAATCGAGGAAGCCTGGGTTTTGCAGCCGCCCGTCCTTGCCGTAAATGTACTCTTCGTTGAGCGCCCAGCCGATGCCTTGCACCGCACCGCCCTGGAACTGGCCTTCCACGTAGCTCGGGTGGATCGCCTTTCCTGCGTCCTGAATGACGGTATAGCGCTTGATCTGGACCCGTCCCGTCTCGCGGTCGACTTCGGCATCGGTCATGTGCACGGCGAAGCTGACGCCAGCACCATCGGCATTCACTTCGTGGTGCCCGGCGATCGGGCCGCCGGTCTTGGCGGCGGTGCGGGCGATCTCCGCGAGGGAGAGTGGTTCGAAATTGCCGGCATTTGGCCCCGAGGGCTTGGCATGACCGTTCTCCCACACGACCGCGTCGGCTGGGATGTCCCAAATCTTCGCCGCACGGGCGCAGAGTTTGCCGATCGCATCGCGGGCGGCCTCGATCGTCGCAAGCCCGGTCGAAAAAGTGACGCGGCTGCCTTCGGAGATGTCGTTATATCCGAGCGAGCTGGTATCGGCGACGACCGCCCTTACGTTGTCGTACCCGATCCCAAGCTCCTCCGCCGCGATCAGGCACATCGACGCGCGTGAGCCGCCGATATCCGGCGTCCCGACCGCGAGCACGACGGTGCCGTCGACGTTGATGTTGAGCGAGACGCAAGTCTGGCCCCCGAAATTGAACCAGAAGCCGGCAGCGATGCCGCGCCCCTGGTTCGGGCCAAGAGGGGCCTTGTAGTGTGGGTGCTTCCGGGCCGCTTCGAGACACTGGCTAAGGCCGACCCGATTGTATTTCGGGCCGTAGGATGAGCGCGTGCCCTCCTTGGCCGCGTTCTTGAGGCGCAACTCGATCGGGTCCATGCCGATCTTTTTCGCAAGTTCATCGAGCACGCTCTCGACCGCAAAAGCCACCATTGGCGCACCCGGCGCGCGATATGCGGCTTGCTTGGGCCGATTGGTCACGACGTCGTAGCCGACAGCCTTGACGTGATCGAGGTCGTAGCAGGCGAAGGCGGACATCGCCCCAAGCGACACCGGCGATCCCGCGAAGGCGCCGCCCTGGAAGCGAATATCGGCATGCGCACCGGTGATCCGTCCGTCCTTCTTCACGCCGATCTTGACCGTGATACTCGAGCTCGACGTCGGTCCGGAGGCGCGGAAGACCTCTTCACGGGTCATAACCAGCTTCACGGGCTTGCCAGCCTTGCGCGAGAGGGCGAGCGCGATCGGCTCGATGAACACCGTCGTCTTGCCGCCGAAGCCGCCGCCGATCTCCGACGCCGTCACGCGCAGTTTCGACACGTCCATGCCGAGCAGTTCGGCACAGGCGTTACGCACCATGAAGTGGCCTTGGGTGCAGACCCAGAGCTCACCCTGGCCGTCGCTTCCGACACTCGCGAGGCAGGCGTGCGGCTCGATGTAACCCTGGTGCGTCGCTTCTGTCTTGAAGCTGCGCTCGATGACGAGATCGGCCGCTTTGAAACCCACCTCCGGGTCGCCATGGCCGAACTCGTGGCGTGCTGCAATGTTGGACGCCTTCTTCGGTGCGGGATCGACGTTTGCCGTGATCATGTCGCTGTGCAGGATCGGCGCACCCGGCTTCATCGCCGCGTCGACGTCGGTGACGTGCGGCAGGATCTCGTAATCGACCTCGATGAGCTGGAGCGCCTTGCGCGCGATCGATGAGGTTGTGGCGGCGGCCGCCGCGACGGCATGCCCGTCATAGAGCGCCCTGCCCCGCGCCATGACGTTGTGAAGGACGTCGCGCAGGCTTGGATCGCCCTCTCGGAAATCCTCGGCGGTGACGATCGCCTTGACGCCAGGGAGCTTGGCGGCCTTCGCCGTATTGATGCGGCGGATGCGGGCGTGGGGGTGCGGGCTGCGCAGTATCTTGCCGACCAGCATGCCCGGCGCGTTGGCGTCGGCGCCGAATTTGGCGCGGCCGGTCACCTTGTCGAGCCCGTCCGGCCGCGACGGCCGCGTGCCGACGACCTTGAACTTGTACGTTGCAGGATCCAAGCGTGAATCGAGCGGCATGGTTCAACCCTTTCTCATCTCGGCGGCCGCGGCCTGGACCGCCCGCACGATCTTGTCGTAGCCGGTGCATCGGCAGAGATTGCCAGCCAAGCCGAAGCGAATTTCAGTCTCCGTCGGGTCCGGGTTGCGGTCGAGGAGCGCTTTGGCCGCAACGATAAAGCCGGGCGTGCACACCCCGCACTGCAGTGCCGCGAACTCGATGAACTTATCCTGGAGCGGATGGAGCTTGTCGCCATTCGCGATTCCCTCGACGGTGCCTACCTTCCGGCCGTCGGCCTCGGCGCCAAGCACGAGACAGGAGCAGACGACGCGGCCGTCCAGCATGACGCTGCAAGCACCGCAATCGCCGGTTCCGCAGCCTTCCTTGCTGCCGGTCAGGCCGAGCCGGTTGCGCAGCACGTCGAGCAATGTCTCGTCCGGCTCACAGAGATAGTCGACCTTGTCGCCGTTTATTGTCGTTGAAACCCGGACTTGCGGCATCATTTCCCCCTCGCGCGCTGCAGTGCTGTTTCGGCGGCGCGCCGCGCCAGCACCCCGGCAACCTTGATGCGGAATTCCTTGGTGCCGCGCTTGTCGTCGATCGGCCGGCAGGCGGCCGACGCAGCGGCGGCGAGGCGATCGAGCGCCTGCGCGTCGACTTTGGTGCCGATCAGCGCCTTGGCGGCTTCGGGGACGAGGATCACGCGCTCGGCGACGGCACCCAACGCGACCCGTGCCGCCGTGCAAACGCCCTTGCCGTCGAGCGTCAAGCTGATGCCGACCCCGACCACAGCGATGTCCATTTCGCTGCGAGGAATGAAGCGCAAATAGGCGTCACCGGAGTGGCGCGCGCGCTTCGGTAGCAGGATCGCCTCGACGATCTCGCCCTTCTTGAGCGAGGTTTTGCCCGGTGCTGTGGCAACCTTCTCGACGGGTACCACGCGCTTGCCCCGAGGCCCCGCTATGGCAGCCGAAGCACCGGCCGCGACGAGCGCTGGCACGCTATCGGCGGCCGGAGAGGCGTTGCAGAGATTGCCGGCAATCGTGGCGCGCCCCTGGATCTGGACCGAGCCGATCAGATTTGCCGCCTCGACCACGCCGGGCCAGGCCTTGCGCAGGGCTTTGTGCTCGCCAAGCTCGGCGCCGGGGACGGCCGCACCGATGCGGAAGCCGCCGGCATGCGCCGTGATCGTCCGCATACTCGATATGCGCTTTACGTCGACGATCAGGTCCGGCTCGATCCGGTCGGTGCGCATCTGAACGAGGAGATCGGTGCCGCCAGCCAGCACGCGGGCGAGACCCGTCTTGCCGGAGAGGAGTTTCACCGCGGCATTGATCGTGGCTGGTGCTTCATATTGCATGATGTACTTTTCATGGTTGTGTGGAGCAAATCGCGGACGCCGATGGCGTCCTCCCGGCACCGACATTAAAGCGATTCGAGTCGAAGCGCATCCAAATATTGGCGCCTTTGGCCGATACGCGGCGTGCAATCCAGAGCCGGCTCGAAGCCAGTTTCCTTGCGATTTCCGGCGCAATC
>DATDHA010000506.1:0-3910 GCA_036521815.1 Alphaproteobacteria bacterium
GCCGAAGCCGGGCCGCCGTCTCTTCCTGCCGCTGGGCACGCCAGCGCAGGCGGCGGAGAAGGTGCGTAGCGACGGATGGGTAACACTCGCGGGACTCGAAGTCGCAGCCGACGCGCGCGCTGAAGCGCGGCGGCTCGCCTGCACGCATGTCTGGCAGGACGGCTCGATCGTCGCAATCGAATAGAAATACGAAAGGGGTTCGCCAATGGCGAATGTGGCCGTGGTCGGCGCCCAATGGGGCGACGAAGGCAAAGGCAAGATCGTCGACTGGCTTTCCGAGCGCGCCGACGTCGTGGTGCGCTTTCAGGGTGGTCACAATGCAGGCCATACGCTTGTCGTGGACGGGGTTACCTACAAGCTTAGCTTGCTGCCCTCGGGTGTCATCCGCGGCAAGCTCTCGGTCATCGGCAACGGCGTCGTGATCGACCCGTGGGCGCTCCTGGCCGAGATCGCCACGCTCGGCAAGCAGGGCGTCGAAGTCACGCCAGACGTGCTGCGCATTGCCGAGACCGCACCCCTGATCCTGCCACTCCATCGCGAGATCGACATGCTCCGCGAGGAGATGCGCGGCAGCGCCAAGATCGGCACGACGGGACGCGGTATCGGTCCCGCTTACGAGGACAAGGTTGCCCGCCGCGCCGTCCGCGTCTGCGATCTTGCGGATGCGGCAACGCTCGACGCGCGCCTCGATGAGATCCTTATGCACCACAATGCATTGCGGCGCGGCCTTGGCGCCGCTGAGGTCGAGCGCGAGGGCCTGCGCGAGGCACTCCGCGAGATCGCACCCAAAATTCTGCCCTTTGCCGATCCGATATGGCGCCGGCTCGACCAATTTCGGCGCGACGGCAAGCGCATCCTCTTCGAAGGCGCTCAGGGCATCATGCTCGATGTCGACCATGGCACCTATCCCTATGTCACGTCCTCGAACACAGTTGCGGGCCAAGCGGCGACCGGAGCAGGCATGGGACCGGGCGCTATCGATTACGTGCTCGGGATCACCAAGGCTTACACGACGCGCGTCGGCAGCGGGCCGTTCCCGACCGAACAGGTCAACGAAGTTGGCGAGCTTCTGGGCCAGCGCGGCAAGGAGTTCGGTGTGGTCACGGGCCGCAAGCGGCGCTGCGGCTGGTTCGATGCGGTAATGGTGCGTCAGGCGATACGCACAGCCGGCATCGACGGAATCGCCCTCACCAAGCTCGACGTGCTCGACGGCTTCGAGGCAATCAAGGTCTGCGTCGGTTACCGCTCGGGCAACGTGACATTCGATCGCCTGCCGCCGCAGCTCTCGACGCAGCAAGCGCTTCAGCCGATCTACGAAACCTTCGAGGGCTGGGGCGAAAGCACCCATGGCGCACGCTCTTGGGCGCAGCTTCCGGCGACCGCCATCAAATACATACGCCGCATCGAGGAGCTTATCGAAGCGCCCGTTGCATTGCTCTCGACCAGTCCCGAGCGCGCCGACACGATCCTCGTCCGCGATCCCTTCGAGGACTGAGCGCTAGCCCCGAAATTTCACACGATCCAAGTGCTTTGGGGTGCGAACTTTTACGTCAACGCTTCGGATGGTAAATCATCCGCGCGGGTGGACCGCCGCGTCTCGAACGTCCGTTTATTTCGGCGCGCGTGCAAGGCCGCACATGGTCGAGTTGACTTTCTATCCCCAAAATGGGATATTAGGTCGTGGCGCGAACCTTGATTGCCGGCGAGAGGCCTCTCGATTGGATCGGATCGTCTAAAAGGGACTTCCTGGAATTCCCCGAGCCGGCCAAGGACGAGATTGGGAACGCCCTTGGCGTCGCGCAATTCGGCGGCAAGCATCCCGCCGCCAAGCCTTGGAAGGGGCTGGGTGCGGGCGTGTTCGAGGTCGTCGAGGATCACGACGGAAATACCTACCGAGCCGTTTACACCGTGCGCTTCCGCGAGGTCGTTTATGTGCTGCATGCCTTTCAGAAGAAATCGCGGAAGGGCATCAAGACGGCGCAGAGCGATATCGAACTCATTGAGAAGAGATTGAGGATCGCACGCCAAGATTACGAGGCACGCCATGGTGAACCGAAATAGGGAAAGAACGGATAAGATCGTTCGCGGCACCGCCAACGTGTTCGCCGATCTGGGCTACCTTGATGCGGAAGAACGGCAGACGAAACTCCGATTGGCATATGCAATCAATCGAGTTGTCGAGCACCGTCGGCTGACCCAGGCGGCTGCGGCCGACGTCCTTCACATCAGCCAGCCGAAGGTATCGGCGTTACGCAACTACAAGCTGGCGGGCTTTTCCGTCGAGCGGCTGATGACGTTCCTGACAGCACTCGATCGGGATGTCGAGATCGTCATCAAGAAGAAACCACGCTCGCGACCGGCGGCGCGCATCAGCGTGGTAGCGGCTTAATCCCTCGCCGAGCGTGGTCAAGTTGTTCCGGTGAAATGGCTTTCTCAGCCTCTTCGCCCCGATGCGCCTATCCTGTGCGAGACATCCGGGCTAGCCGAGCTCCTTCGTCGAATTGCGATCGATCGAGTAAGGGTGCATCTCGGCGAGGAACCCGGGTTGCCCGCGCACGCGTGCGATCCAGGTGCGAAAGGCGGGGAAGGGGGCGAGGTCGAAGCCCGCCTCTTCCGCTAGGGCCGCATAGGCAAAGACCGCCATGTCGGCGATCGAATAACGTCCGGTGGCGAGGAAATCGCTCGTCGAGAGCTGGCGTTCGAGGGCGGCGAGTGCGCGCACGCCGTAGGCGCGCTTGCCGGCTATCGCGTCGGGCGAGTGACGGGCGAGTTTTCCCGTGAGCGTCCAATAACGCAGGGAGCCGATCTGCGGCTCGACGTAGCTTTGCTCGAAAAAGAGCCATTGCATGACCTTGGCGCGCTCGAACTTTTCGTCTGGCAAATAGGGCGTGCCCTCTGCGAGGTAGCAGAGAATTGCATTCGATTCCGCGATCAAGCGTCCGGGCGCCACCTCGAGCACCGGCACCGCACCGGCCGGGTTTTTATTGAGATATGCCTCGGTGCGGGATTCGCCCTCGAATATCGAGACGAGCGTGCGCTCGTATTGGAGACCGAGATGATTGAGGAGAAGCCGAACTTTCCAGGCATTCTGGGAAGGCAGATAGTCGTAAAGCCGCAGCATGGTCGTCCCTCGCTTTCATTGGATAAAGCGACGGTAATGTGCCCGCCGGTCCGAGGCTATCCGCGGCTTGCGCCCGAATTTGGGGTGCTGTCGGCCGCCGCTGTCGTCATTCTATTATGGCGAAATATGTGCGTTGCGCGAGCTTCGGGCTGCACTCGGCCTTCGCTCGACTGGGCAGCGATATCGGGCTTTTCGCTTTCTGCGCTGCTGATAGCTCTGACGCTTGCATATGGTTAGGAGCTTGTCATGATCGTCACGGAATCCATCATCACCTGTCCGAACTGCAGCACCCGCAAGACGGAACCCATGCCGCTCGACGCGTGCCAGTATTTCTACGAATGCGCAAGTTGCAGCACGCTTTTGCGGCCAAAGCCGGGCGATTGCTGTGTGTTCTGCTCCTACGGCAACGTAGCGTGCCCGCCCAAGCAGATGGGTCACTGTGGCGTAAAAAGCGGGTCCGCGCCGAGCATAGGGGTGCGGGCGAAAGCGGCGGAGGATGAAGCTTAGCTGCCGATCTTCTGCTCGATCGCGAGGTTCTTCATCGCCTTCTGGAGCTTCTCGAAGGCGCGCACTTCGATCTGGCGCACGCGCTCGCGGGAAATGCCGTATTCCTGGGAGAGGTCCTCGAGCGTCGTGGGATTGTCCTTCAGCCGGCGCTCCACCAGGATCTTGCGCTCCCGCGGATTTAGCGCCTTGAGGGCTGCATCGAGGAGACGGCGGCGATTGCCCATCTCCTGCGCTTCGGCCAATTTGACTTCCTGGTTGTCGTCCTCGTCGACGAGCCAGTCT
>DATDHA010000507.1:0-9007 GCA_036521815.1 Alphaproteobacteria bacterium
CGTTCAAGGTGCCGCACGGCGCTCTGGGCCGGTCCTCGCCCGATTCGCAAGCCTCCAACACCCAAAGTTGAGCCGGCTTTATAGCATGTCGCAGCACGGGAGTCCGGCCCTCCCGTTGACGTCGGCCCCGCGGCCCCAGAGGAGCCCCGCTCCGTCGCCGGGTGGGGAGCTTAGGAGGCGCGTCGCTCGAGGAGCCGTCGCGCGATCAGGTGATCGAGCGAGATCAGTCCAGGGCCGCGCGTAAGGATGAAAATGAGCATCGATGCCCAAATCAGATGCTCGTTCCAATCCTCGGGATAGACGAAGGCCTCGATCACGAACGTCATGCCCAGCATCGGCAATGTCGCAGGCCTCGTAGCGAGGCCGATGACAAGAAGGACCGGCATCGAAAGCTCGACCGAGGCGGCTAGCGTCGCGGCAAGTTCCGGCGGCAGGACGGGCATTTTGTATTCGTCGCGGAAGAGCACCACCGTGGTTTGCCAGCTCGCGATCTTCGTCATGCCCGAGCTCCAGAACACGCCGCCGATGCAAAGCCGGAAAAGAAATTGGAACGCCCAAAGCGGGAACCGCGCCAATGCCGTGAGGAGTGCTTCGGCGCGTTCACGCCACCCAAAATTCACAGGTAAGGTCGCACTGCGGTCGGTCACGATCTGCGCTCCATTCGTCAAGGCGAGGCAAGCGAAAATCCGACCACCGCCTCATCGCGGAAAAGGTCGGAAAGTGCGGCGGTGAGATCGAATCCGCCCGAGAGGTCTCTATTCTCCGAAGCGTTTTCTTTGGGCACGATTTTTTTTGGAACTTGTTGGGTTGGCGTCGGGCGCGCGTCTTCCGGGTTGGCATCGGCCTCGGCACCCGCAAGCTCGAATGCCCGCTCGAGGGTCTCGCCGCGGCGAAGGGCGCTGCGAAATGCAAATGTGGCCGGTGCGAGCGGGCGATAGACGACGTCCGCACCGTGCCGGCGCACCTCGAGCCGAACCCCGCCGGAGCCGATATCGATCGGCCCGTCGCCCTCCGCAGTGGCCTGATTCTCGCGCCAAATGCGCTCGATCGGCCAGGGCGAGGCAAGCAGGCCAATCGAAGGGTGCAAGCGCAAGACAAGGTGTGCGGTATCCTCCGGCGCGATACCCTGAAGCGCACTCGGCGCCAAGGGTGCTGCATCCGCCGCTGTCGCCGCCGCGTGCATAAGCCATTCGAGCCGTGCCGTGTCGGGGAGATAGACAAGCTCGGCGCAAGGCGGGAAGGCCGCCAGGAAGGCTGGAAAACCGGCGCCATACGCCGCCAAGCATGGCTCGCGCGGCGGCTGGGATTTGATGAATTCATGAGCCACGTAATCGAAGAACCGCTCATCCACCAGGCGGCATATGACCGGGAATGTTTCCTTGAGTGCCGCCGTGAGCGACGCCATCACGTTGTTGCGATAGACGGCGAGCCGCTCCGCGGGCGTGAGTCCGTCGCCGAGGATAAGTGCGGCGACGGCACTCACTTCGTCATTGAGAACGGCGTCGCGGAAATCGTGCTGAACTTTACCGAGCGCTGACATCGGCCACCAGGGCGGACGCGGCAACCGCTTCGGCCTTCCTTGCCTCGGCAAGCAGTTCGGCGAGAGCCGGCAAATTCTTGTCCCACTCGACGAGGCTCGGCACCATGCCGAAGCGATCGATGGCGCGGCCGTAAAGCGCCCATACCTCGTCACACACGGTCGAGCCGTGATCGTCGATCAAGAGCTGGCGGCCGCGCCGCTCGCTCCGGAAATGTCCGGCGAGATGAATTTCGCCGACCGCGTCCGGCGGAATTCGTTCGAGGTATGCCGCCGCGTCGAGGCCGAAGTTGACAGCACTCACGAAGATGTTGTTGACGTCGCACAGGAGGCCGCAGCCGGTCTGGCGTGCGAGGGCAGCCAGGAACTCGGGCTCGGGGATCCTCGAGGTGCTGAAGCGAAGATAGGCGGACGGATTCTCGACGAGGATCGTCCTGCCGAGAAATTCCTGCACCAAAGATACGTTGCGGCTCACGATATCGAGGGTCTCTTCCGTATAGGGCAGGGGGAGGAGATCGTTGAGGTAAACGCCCTCGGTAACGCTCCAGGAAAGATGCTCGGAGACCGCGAAAGGCTCGGTCTCGGCCACGAGCGTCTTGAGCAGCACCAGATGCTCGCGGTCGACCCCCTCGGCACTGCCGAGCGAAAGGCCGACGCCATGAAGGCTCAAGGGATAATGCGCGCGCACGGCAAGCAGACGGGCAAGTGCCGGCCCCCCGCCCATGTAGTTCTCGGGATGCACCTCGAGCCAGCCGACAGGCGGGCGGGTCGCCAGGATTTCGGCCAGGTGCGGCGCGCGCAGACCCACCCCGACTTTCGTCGCGATCGACCTCTGCATGCCATCCGTCCGATCCATCGCCCCGTCCCGCCTTCAGCCGTGCCCGATGTTACGCCTTAGGTGTCAGGCTCGCACCCTGGATCTTCGAGCAGGTGCCGACGGGGACGTAGATCCAAGACTTGGGATCGTTGGAAGTCTTGGCTTCGCCGGCGCAGGAATGAGCGCCGGTAGCGCCGCAGTCATTCTTGCCCGCGACGGCGACGCCGTAGCACTTCTCCGCTTGGAACGACGGTGCGGGTGCGGGGCCGGCATTGGCGAGAAGCGGCAAGGCAATGGTCGCCGCGACAGCGGATGCGATCAAAAGCGAACTTTTCATATGAGCCTCCTAAGCTTGACGGGTATCCCGGCCGGCATTCTCTGCAGAAGCAAACCCGTGCTGAGAAAACCTGCACCGGCGACACCTTGCAATTTAGGCACGAGACCGCTCACGAACTCATCAGGAAGCAGTGATCTCACGCCCATGTGTAAGGCCGTGATGCCCATTTATCGAGGCGGCGACCGAGACCCGGGGCTACTCATCTGCCTGCCTGCCGGCACTGGCGAGCAGGCGGGCAATTTCGCGTCCAAAGGGCGTTCTCGCTGCGGCACGTGCCGCAAGCCATCGTTAACATCTGCTACACCAATGTCGCGCACACTGCCGTGCCTGCGATTTGGAAAGGTGTTGCGCCGCGATGCCCGCCGTGCCGTCCAATGACCCGCGATACAATTTCAGCGCGATGTCGGTGCTGATCGTCGAGGACAATGCTTTCGCGCGAAAGCTCGTTCGCGACATCTGCCGGACCTTCCGGTTCGGCGAGATACTCGTGGCCGAGTCGTTGGAAGAGGCACTCACGGCGCTCAAGACCAAACGCGTCGACTTCATCATCAGCGACTGGGACCTGGGCCCTGCGGCGAAGATGGACGGGCTTGAGCTCACCCGGCACATCCGCCGCGACGCGAGCGGCTTGGATCCCTATGTGCCGATCATCATGCTGACGGCGCATGCCGATATCACACATGTGACACGCGCGCGGGACGCCGGCGTCACGGAATTTCTCGCAAAACCCATCTCGCCGGTTCTGCTCTTGGCACGGCTCACGCACATCATCGACCATCCGCGTCCCTTCATCCGGCACGGCGATTACTTCGGGCCAGACCGGCGCCGACGCGTCGCACCCTTTGACGGAGCGGAGCGGCGCGGTAGCGCGCCGGCGGATGCGTCGCTTGACCAGATCGCGGCTGGTGCTGGCTCGGACGCCGCACGGAAGCAAAATCTCTCGGCCTCCGATGTTGCAGAAATCCTGCCTCAATCGACGACCGCCGCAGGTTCGAACCAGGGAATGGGAGCCACGACATGAATGCCGCAACGAAAATCGAAATCATCGACGTGCCGAACCGGCTTTCGGAGCGCGCGGCGAGACCGGGTGGCCTGACGCCCGAGGAGATGGTGCGCGCGGGCCTGGCGGCCGTCGCGAAACATGCAGCACGGTATCAAGAAGTGCGGCGAATGGATCTCGACGAGCTGAGAGCGGTCTTCGCGCGATTGAGCTACGCGCCTTTATCCAACGTCAAACTCCTTGACGGTATCAGGCGCAAGGCCGACGACCTGAAAAGTCACGCCACCACGTTCGGCTATCCGATCGTGACCGCGGTCGCTGATTCCCTCTCGAGGCTTGCCGAACGTCTCCCCACCGCAGACGCCTGCACCGCGCTCGCACTCGAAGCACTTGAAACTCACGTGCGCGCGCTGACGCTGCTGATCGAAAAGAATATCACGGGCGACGGCGGCGAACTTGGCGGCGAACTTATCGCCGGATTAATGGGGGTCGTCGAGAAAGTCGCGATGCCTCACCGGGCGCACGGTGTCACCGAGGTCGCTGTTCCATAGCCCGGATGATTTCATCGATCATCCGGCCCGCGTCATAAGGCCGATTTTTGTCCCCGGCTTTGCCATCGGCGGTAACTTTAAAAGTGTCCTTGTCCGCTTCCGCCAGCTCGCGCAGCCGCTATGGCAAATGCAATTTAGCTGACAGCGCATTTTATAAATTTCCCACCTTCAGTATCGAAAGTTAAGTGCACTCTCACCGAAATCCGAATACGACATAATACGCACCAGGGTAGATGCCTACCGGCAGTTCGATCAGGAGCAGGGCCACTGCGGTTCCTCTTAGATTCGCAGAGGCTCGAGACGCTGCCTCTGGCGCTCCCGTGCTGACGAAGCCAATTGTACCCAAATTGGGTGCATGCTAGGGTCAGCACATGCGGATCATCGCCCGACGAACCCTACGGCAGTTTGTGGAGTCGCTTGCCAGGCACAAAGATCGGCCGGCCGTGAAAGCTGCCTTGGATGCTTGGTTCGACGAGGTGAAGAAGGCGCATTGGAAAAGCACGGCCGAGGTTAAGCGGTCTTACACCACTGCCAGCATCGTGACGGCCGAGCGCATTGTCTTCAACGTGAAGGGCGACGCCTACCGCTTGGTGGCGGCGGTCGATTTCGAAAAGGGCATCGTCTGGATCAAATGGATCGGCGCGCACAAGGACTACGACAGGATCGACGTAACGGAGGTGGAGCATGACAAATGAACTGAAGCCAATCCGCACCAAGACGGATTACAAGCGAGCCCTTGCCGAGATCGAGCGTCTGTGGGGCAGCAAAAGCGGCACGCCGAAGGGCGACCGGCTCGACGTTCTGGCAACCCTGATCGATGCCTACGAGGCCGAGCATTATCCGATGGAGCCGCCCGATCCGATCGAGGCGATCAAGTTCCGCATGGAACAACAGGGCCTCTCGCGCAAGGATCTGGAACCCATTATCGGCACACGCACGCGCGTGGCCGAGGTATTGAACCGCAAGCGCAGCCTGTCGATCGGCATGATCCGGCGGTTGCATACTCGCCTCGGCATTTCCGCTGAGGTGCTGATCCGCCCATCGCAGAAAGAGAAAGCGGCGTGATTGCCTGCGCGCAAAAATTTCTGTGTCGTATCAAGGACCTCGCGACCGGCACGCGCGTCTCCCGCCGCAACCTGGAAGCTCAATGCGCGACAAGCGTAAACCGAACCGCTCAACCACCGGCGTTGCGCCCGCCGAGATAGGCGGCACGCACGTCGTCATTGCTCCAAAGCGCCTCGGGCTTGCCTTCGGCGACGAGGCGCCCGGTCTCGAGCACATATCCCCGGTCGGCGACCGATAGAGCCATGTGGGCGTTCTGCTCGACAAGGAGCACCGTGGTGCCCTCCCGGCGAATCTCGGCGATCACCTTGTAGACCTGCTGCACGATGAGCGGGGCCAGGCCGAGGGACGGTTCGTCGAGGAGGAGGAGTTTCGGGTGCGACATCAAGCCCCGCGCGATCGCGACCATCTGCTGCTGGCCGCCCGAAAGCGTCCAGCCGAGGGCATTCTCGAATTTCTTGAGTTCCGGGAAAATGGCGAACATCCGCGCGGCGTCCGCGTCGAGCTCGCCGCGGGGCACTTTGCGGCGATTGGAAGCGCCGAGGACGATGTTCTCCCGCACCGTCAAGCCGGGAAACACGCGCCGTCCCTCCGGCACGTGCGCGATGCCGAGCTTCACGACCGCTTCCGGTGAAAGGCCGCCGATCGCCCGGCCGCGGAAGAGGATGCTGCCCGACTGCGGCTTCATCAGGCCGGAAATCGTGCGGAGCGTGGTGCTCTTGCCGGCACCGTTGGCACCGAGAAGGGCGACGATCTCCCCCTCCTCGACGTGCAGCGAGAGGCCCTTGAGCGCTTCGACCTTGCCATAGGCGGATACGGCCTTGTGAAGTTCAAGAAGCGGCATTCGCTCGCACCTCTCCAAGGTAGGCAGCGACCACCTCGGGATCGCGCAGCACGTCGGACGGCGTACCGTCCGCGATGCGCCGGCCGAAATTGAGCACCGTGATGTGCTCGGCAACCTGTTCCACGAGATTCATGTCGTGGTCGATGATGAATATGGTGAGACCGTGGCCCTTGAGACGCTTGAGGAGGCCGACGAGCTCGGCTTTCTCGACGTGGTTGAGGCCGGCGCCGGGTTCGTCGAGCAGGAGGAGCTTTGGCGTGCCCGCGAGCGCGCGCGCAATTTCGACCAGCCGCTGGTGTCCGTAGGAAAGGCTCCCGACCTGCAAATGCGCGCGCTCCGCAAGGCCGACGAAATCGAGGGCTGCGAGCGCGTGACGCACGAGCCCGGCTGATTTGCCGGCGACGGCGTGGTTCGGCCGTTCGGCTCCAACCATCACGTTGTCGAGCACGCTCATGGCGCCGAAGAGGCGGATGTTCTGGAAGGTGCGGCCCATGCCGTGGCCCGCGCGCTCATGCGGTGCGAGATTGGTGATGTCGAGTTGCTCGAGCACGACCGCACCTTTGGTCGGGCGGTAGATGCCGCTTAGGACGTTGAGCATCGTTGTCTTGCCCGATCCGTTGGGTCCGATGAGCGCGTGCACGGTGTTGCGCTTGATCGTGAGACCGACGCCGTCGACCGCCTTCAGGCCGCCGAAATACTTGGCAAGGCCGCTCACCTCCAGGATCGTCGATCCATCCGCCTGGCCGACCTCTTGCGTGAGCGGCAAGGGTGCGATCTTTCCCGCTTGGATGGGCCTGGCCGGATTGAGCTTGCGCCAGAGTGCGGTCACGAAGCCCCAAATCCCCTCCGGCATGAAGACCATGATGAGGATGACGGCACACCCGTAAACCGCGAGGTATATGGTCTTGAGAAAGCGCAGCCATTCGGGCAGCAGGATGAGAAGGCCCGTGCCGAGCACGGTCCCGACCGGCGAACGCGAGCCGCCCAAGAGCGCCATGGTGAGAAAGACGACAGACTCGTTGAACGTGAACTGGTCCGGACTGATATAGGCAAAGCCGCCCGCGAAGAGGCCGCCGCCGATCCCGCCGAGCAGGGCCGAGAGCGTGAAGGCGGTCACCTTGATCCGATAGGTATCGACGCCAACGACGCCGGCCGCGAGTTCATTGTCGCGCACGGCCTGCATGGCGCGGCCGAGCTTGGTCTTTTTGAGATGCCAGACGCCGTAGCCCACGATGAACAGGATCGCGATGGAGACAGCGAGATAATGTCCGCTCGAGGCGAAATAATTGTGGAAGAGCACCGGACGCTTGATGTCGGTGACGCCGTCGGGTCCGCGCGTGAGCGAGACCCAGTTCGTCAGCACGAGCGCCGCAATGGTCTGAAAGCTGATCGTCACCATCGCGAGATAGTGCCCGCCGAGGCGAAGCGACGTGAGCCCGAGGACGGCTCCCGCCAATGCTGCAAGGCCGACCCCGACGAAGAGTGAGGGGAAAAACGGCAATGCAAAAGTCGTGGTGCCGAGTGCGACGCTGTAAGCACCGAGGCCGAAGAACGCCGCCTGGGCGAGATTGATCTGGCCGCCATAGCCGAGGACGATGGTAAGCCCGAGGACGGCGATCGCGTAGGTCGAAGCCTGCATCAACAGGTTCAGCCAATAGGCGGGAAGCGGGGTGAAGTGCGCAAGGCCGACAGCCGTGGCCGCGAGTGCTAGGTAAGCAACACCCCCTAGTGCCCTAGCACTTGTCGAGGTGATGGCGGGTGCCGTCGTCGTGGCAAGACCGCCCGTCATGCCTTTTCCGCGATTTTCTCGCCGAACATCCCCTGGGGGCGGAACAGCAGGAACACGAAAAGCACAAGGAACGCGAAGGCGTCCTTGTAGGGCACCGACAGATAGGCGGCACCGAACGTCTCGACGACGCCGAGGGCGAGGCCGCCGACGATAGCGCCGGTCACGTTGCCGAAGCCGCCGATGATGCTCGCGGCGAAGGCTTTGAGTGCTATGGACGATCCCATGCCGACCGAGACGAAGAGTATTGGTGCCACCAGCACGCCCGCGAGGCCGCCGAGCATCGCGCTATAGACGAAGGTGAGCACGATCATCCAGGCAACGGGAATGCCCAAGAGGCTCGCCATCTCCTTGTCCTGAGACGTCGCCTGCATCTTCTTGCCGAGCAAGGTGCGCTCGAAGAAAAGATATTGCAGCGTCACCATCGCGACGGTGACGGCAAGGATCAAAAGATACTGGCTGTCGAAAAAGACCTCCCCGATATTGAAGCCCTGGCTCGCAAACATGCCGGGCAGGCTTTGCGGATGCGGGCCATAGGCCGCAAGCACGCCGTTTTCGAGGAAGATCGAGGCGCCAATCGTGCTGATGATGCCCGGAAGGAAGCTCCGGTTGCGCAACGGATAGTAAACGCAGAGATTGAAGAGTGCGCCGAACAGGAGCAAGGCCGCGAGCGTGATGGCGATGCTCAGCCAGTAGGGCAGTTCGAGATCGATCGCCAGCACGACCATCCCGAATGCGCCCAGCATCGCGAAATCGCCTTGGGCGAAGTTCACGACGTTCGTGGTCCGGTAGATCAGCACGAAGCCGAGCGCCACGAGGGCGTAGATGCTGCCGACGCCGATCCCGGTGAAAAGAAGCTGGAGCGCAAAGCCCATCGACACCCCGAATGGTTTTCGGGCGGAAGCCGAGATCCCGCCCGATCAGCGGTCAGTCGTTGAAGTCGATGTGCTTCTCGTAGACGATCGTCCCGTCGTTGTTCTTGACGACGTTGTAGCCGTGGAGGCCGTCGCCGTTCTGGTCGAAATTGTAGACACCTTCCGACCCTTGATAGCCCTTCACGGCGAGGATGGCCT
>DATDHA010000508.1:0-2789 GCA_036521815.1 Alphaproteobacteria bacterium
AGGTGCTCCAAGTGGAGCAGGATGTAATCCTTCTGCGGGCCGCAGCCCCGACCCTGGTTGATTTCGATCGTCATCGAGCCGCAAACGACGTCCCGTCCGGCCAGGTCCTTGGCACTCGGTGCGTAGCGCTCCATGAAGCGCTCCCCCTCCGAATTGGTGAGATAGCCACCCTCGCCGCGAGAACCTTCGGTGATCAGGCAGCCGGAGCCGTAGATGCCGGTGGGATGGAACTGGGTGAATTCCATATCCTCGAGCGGCAGCCCGGCGCGCAGCGCCATGGCATTGCCGTCGCCGGTGCATGTATGGGCGGCAGTGCAGGAGAAATAGACCCGACCGTAGCCGCCGGTTGCCAGGACCGTGCGATGAGCACGGAAGCGGTGCAGCGTCCCGTCGTCCATGTTCCAGGCCAGCATGCCGCGGCAAGCCCTGTCCTCATCCATCAGCAAGTCGAGCGCCACATATTCGACGAAGAACTCGGTGTTATGCTTCAGGCACTGCTCATAGAGCGTGTGCAGGATGGCGTGGCCGGTTCGGTCGGCCGCCGCGCAAGTGCGCTGCGCCATCTTCTTTCCATACTCGATGGTCTGGCCGCCAAACGGGCGCTGATAGATCCGGCCGTCGGCGATGCGCGAGAAAGGAACGCCGTAATGCTCTAATTCCAGCACGGCAGGGACCGCCTCCCGACACATGTATTCGATGGCGTCCTGGTCACCGAGCCAGTCGGAACCTTTGACCGTGTCATACATATGGAAACGCCAATTGTCCCCGTCGCCCATATTGCCGAGCGAGGCGGCCATGCCGCCTTGCGCGGCCACGGTATGACTACGCGTCGGGAAGACCTTCGTGACGCAAGCCGTCTTCAATCCCGACGACGCCATTCCCAGGGCCGCTCGCAGCCCAGCGCCACCGGCGCCGACGATCACGACGTCATAGCTGTGCTCAATGATTTCGTAAGCCTGCATCATCGCATTGTCGCTCTTCTCGCGCGATTTGCCGGGGCGGGAACGCTCGGCCCCCGCTCGGGTGCCGTGTCAGTGGCCAGCGCTCTGGCCGCCATCGACGTGGAGGATTTCGCCGGTCACGAAGCTCGCCGACTCGAGGTAGAGGATCGCCTCGACGATGTCGGAGATCTCGCCCATGTGCCCGACCAGGTGAAGAGCTCCGAGGCCCTCATAGCTCTCGATCGGGTGCATCGGCGACTTGATGATGCCAGGTGAGACCGCGTTCACGCGAATACCGCGCTTGGCGTACTCGATGGCGAGCGACTTGGTCGCCGCGGCGAGGCCGCCCTTTGTCAGCGACGCGAGCACGGCGGGCACGCCGGAAATCGCGTGGTCGACGAGGCTCGTGGTGATCTGGACGACATGGCCGCTGCCCTGCTTTTCCATTTCGGCGACGGCGAGCTGAGTGATGTGGAAGAACCCAGCGATATTGACGCCCAAGATGGCGGCGTAGTCGGCCTCGGTGTACTTGGTGAAGGGCTTGGCGATGAAGAGGCCGGCGTTGTTGACGAGCGTGTCGATGCGCCCGAACCGCGCCACGCCTCCGGAGATCGCACGCTCTGCCCTCTTCCGGTCGGCGATGTCGCCGGGGACCACGAGAACGTCGGCGTCGCTCGACGACTTGACGGACCGCGCCGTCGCGACCACCCGGTAATTGCGCTCGCGATATGCCTTGACGAGGGCGGCACCGATACCTTGCGACGCGCCGGTGATGACGGCAACTTTCATTCCGGTGCCCATGATAAGCTTCCTCCTCCTTGCTGGTGGTGGAAACGATTGTGCGAACTTCGGTCGTCCAACCGCATCAGAGTTGAGTCAACCCGCCGTCGACGATGATCTCGGCACCGGTCATGAAGGACGAGTCCTCGCTCGCGAGGAACAATGCCGCCCTTGCTCAGCAAGGGTGCCGCCTTTTGGACGGTGAAGAAAATACCCTTGAAGTTGATCGAGAACTGCTCATCGATCTGATCCTCGGTTACGGATTCGAGCGGTGCGGCGAGGCCGCCTCGCCCTAGCACGCGTTCACGCCCGTGCGTGGCTCCGCGCATCGGTTTTTCCACCGCGCGCGACCGTCTCGAGGAACGCGTCCGAGGTCGCGGTCGTGCCGAAGACCCCGCTTTTCTTTTGCATCAACGTCAGTGCCGCCTCGTGGTGAACGGGGCTCGATGAGCCGACGCAGTCCGCGAGGACCATGCAATCGTAGCCGCGGTCGAGGGCTTCGCGCAGGCAAGAGGTGACACAGCAATCGGTCGTGACGCCGGCAAGGGCTATGTTTCGGATGCCCCAATTGCGGAAAACGACGTCGATGTCTGTCGTTGCGAACGGGCCGTAGCTCGCCTTGTCGAAAACATGCTCGCCCGCCATGGGTGCGAGTTCCGGAATGATTTCCCAGCCGCGTTCGCCGCGGACGAGTGCGCGGCCCATCGGTCCGGCGTCGCCGATTGCGACCGCGTCGTTCGGGCCGCCGCCGCGCTTCCAAGGCTGCAAGTCCGAGAGGTCGGGGCGATAGCCTTCGCGCGTATGCACGATATGATAGTTTGCCGCGCGCAAGCCCGCGAGCACGCGCCGGATCGGCTCGACTGGCGCGCGCAGGCCGCTCAAATCAGCACCGAGGCGATGCATATAGCCGCGCTCGGTGCAGAAATCATGCTGCATGTCGATGACGACCAGTACGGTGTTGTCCGGCCGGAGATCGCCGTTGAGCGGGAACGGATGGGGATTTCCGGGAACTCGATTTGCCATGTTGCCCCCTTGCAGCCGACGGCGCATCCATTTGGGCCGACGATC
>DATDHA010000509.1:0-4163 GCA_036521815.1 Alphaproteobacteria bacterium
GCCTCCTCGCCGCTCAAGGGGTCGCCTACCTCCAGGGCTGGCATTTCGGCAAGCCGATCGTCGACCCGGATTGGAAGATCCAAAAATCGCGCGTGGAGAATGGGAATTCGGAAGCCGGCTACCGTCGGCTTCAGGCGTGAACGGCGGAGGTTGGCGCTGCGCGGGACGAGCGGCAGACCGGCCTTAGCCCTTGCCGCCCTTGCCGAGCTCTTCGAGCTGGCGCTGCAGCGCGTCAATCTTCCCGCGCAACTCCTCGAGCTTGGTGGCCTCGCCGTTCTCGGCTCCCTTGGCCTTGCCCTGATCGCCTGCCTCGCCCGCAAAGGGCGTGAACATCTTCATGGCGCGCTCCATCATCGCCACGTTCTGCCGGCTGAGCTCCTCGAGGGAGCCAAAGGGGAAGAAGCCATCGAAGGCGCCCTTCATGTAGGTGCGGAACTTCTCCTGGTTCTGGGCAAATGCCTTCATGCTCGATTCGAGATAGCGGGGCAGCATGCCGCCGAGGCTGTCGCCGTAGAAGCCGATGAGCTGGCGCAGGAAGCTGATCGGCAGCAAGGCCTGCCCTTTGGCCTCCTCCTCGACGATGATCTGGGTGAGGACGGAGCGCGTAATATCCTCGCCAGTCTTGGCGTCGTAGACGACGAAATCCTTGTTGTCCTTTACCATCAAACACAAGTCGTCCAACGTCACATAGCTGCTGGTCGCCGTGTTGTAGAGACGCCGATTGGCGTATTTCTTGATTGTGATCGGCGTTTGCGCGCCGTCGTCCATTGCTGCCATGTTCACGCCACTTGCCAGAATTTGGAGGTGGACTCTCGCGCATCAGTATAATTCTATTTATGCTGCAGCGCGCAAGATTCTTCATGTTCCCGCAAGCGCCGCGGGGCTCCTGCACCGGGCCGGCACGGCTGGCCGGAGATGACACGGTCCGTTATACTCGAAACCCATGTCAGAGCCGCCCGAACTCGAGAGCCTGGTCCGTCGCTTTCTCGATCTTTGGCAGGAGCAATGGGCGGCGATGGCGGCCGACCCGGAGTTGGCGGATGCGTTCGCGCGCTGGTTCGCGACCTTGAACCAGGCGGGTGGTGCGATGTTCGCTGGCTTGATGCCCGGCCCCAACCAGTTTGCGCCGAGGGACTGTCTCCCGGCTGCGGGTGAGCGTCATGGCCGATCTTCCGAAGAGCGATCCGACACCCCGGGCCAATCAAGCCGTTCCCAAGCGGCTCGGGCCGCGTCCGCTCGAGCTTCATCTGGGCGCGGCAGTGTGGACGTGGCTGAGCTCGCGCGGCGCCTTGCCGCTCTTGATGAGCGGCTCGCTGCCGTGGAGGCCGGAGCTCCTGCCGGCGGCAACCGAACTTCGAAGAAACCTCGACGCCGTCGCACCTGACGCTTTCGCCCGCGCCCTCGACCGCGAAATTCGCCGCCGCCTTGAGCGCTATCTCGCGGGGGTCGAGCGCTACCGCCGTCATCCCTACCGGCGCAATCTCGCAGCACCCCCTGCGATCTGGACCGATGGCACGACCCGTCTTCTCGATTTCGGCGCCACCAGCACCGCCCGTGCTAAGGGTCGAGACAAGGCCGCTCCGATCGCACTTTTCGTACCCTCCCTCGTCAACCGGGCCTATATCCTCGATCTCGCGGAAGGCAACAGCTTCCTGCGCTGGCTCGCGGCTCAGGGCCTTCGCCCGCTTCTCGTCGACTGGGGACGGCCCGGCGAGATCGAGCGCGGCTTCGATCTCGGCGACTTCATCGCCGGCAGGCTCGAACGGGCACTCGACGTGGCGATCTCGCTCGCGCGCGGACCGGTGGGCCTTGTCGGCTACTGCATGGGCGGCAATCTCGCCTTGGCCCTCGCCCACCGGCGGCCACGGGACGTGCGTGCGCTCGCACTCCTTGCAACGCCTTGGGATTTCCACGCCGACCGACCCGAGCTTGCGCGGGCGATCGCGGCAACCTCCGTCCCGCTCCTCGCCTTTGCCGATCGGTTGGGGGAACTCTCGACCGACATCCTCCAGGCCCTCTTTTACCTGCTCGATCCCTACCTGGCGCCGCGCAAATTCCTTCGCTTTGCCGAATTCGAGCCGGGCTCGGCGCGCGAACGCGCGTTCGTGGCCCTCGAAGATTGGCTCAATGACGGCGTGCCGCTGCCGGCCCGGGTGGCGCGCGAATGCCTCATCGGCTGGTACGGCGAGAACACGCCCGGCAATGGCACCTGGCGCGTCGCGGGCGAGATCGTCGATCCGCGCGAGATCGCATGCCCGACATTGATCCTCGTCCCGTCGCAGGACCGCATCGTGCCACCCGCTTCGGCGGACGCCTTGGCGCGCCTTATTCCAGGTGCTGAGCGGCTGCAACCGAACCTCGGCCATATCGGGATGATGGTCAGTGCCGGGGCGGAGGCGGGAGCGTGGCGACCGCTTGCCGATTGGCTTGCACGGAGGCCGGCTCGGCGTTCCTTGCCTTCGCAGGTGCAACAACCATATAAACGCTGATGGATTAGGGGAGCAGTTCGCACCGATCTGAGGAGGATTATCCCATGAACGAAGTCGTGATTACCGCCGCAGCGCGCACCCCGATTGGCGCGTTCAACGGCACTTTGAGCAGCGTGCCGGCATCCTATCTCGGCACGGTCGCCATCCGCGAAGCGCTCAAGCGCGCGGGCGTGGCAGCGGGCGAGGTCGACGAAGTTATCATGGGGCAAATCCTCACCGCGGGCACCGGTCAGAACCCGGCCCGCCAGGCCGCGATTGCGGCCGGCATTCCGGTCGAGAAGACGGCCTACGCCGTCAATCAGCTCTGCGGTTCCGGCCTGCGCACGGTGGCCCTTGGCTATCAGGCGATCAAGGTCGGCGACAGCGAGATTGTGGTCGCGGGCGGCCAGGAAAGCATGAGCCAGGCGCCCCACTGCGCCCATTTGCGCAACGGTGTGCGGATGGGCAACTTCGAGTTCGTCGATACCATGATCAAGGACGGCCTGTGGGACGCCTTCAACGGCTACCACATGGGCAATACGGCCGAAAACGTCGCCCAAAAATGGCAGATCACCCGCGATCAGCAGGACAACCTGGCACTTGCCTCCCAACAGAAGGCGGAAGCGGCGCAGAAGGCCGGACGTTTCAAGGACGAGATCGTCCCCGTCACGATCAAGGGGCGCAAGGGCGACGCGGTGGTCGACACCGACGAATACCCGAAGCACGGCACAACCCTCGAAACACTTCAGAAGCTGCGCCCGGCCTTCGACAAGAACGGCTCGGTCACCGCCGGCAATGCCAGCGGAATCAATGACGGTGCCGCTGCCCTCGTGCTCATGACCGACAAGGAAGCCGCCAAGCGCGGGATCAAGCCCCTTGCGCGCATCGTCTCCTGGGCCACCGTCGGCGTCGACCCGGCGATCATGGGCTCGGGCCCAATTCCCGCAAGCCGCCTCGCCCTGAAGCGCGCAGGCTGGTCGAAGGACGATCTCGATCTCATCGAGGCGAACGAGGCGTTCGCGGCCCAAGCCTGTGCCGTCAACAAGGACCTCGGCTGGGACACGAGCAAGGTCAACGTCAATGGCGGCGCCATCGCACTCGGCCATCCGATTGGTGCTTCGGGTGGGCGCGTGCTGATAACGCTCCTCTTCGAGATGCAGAAGCGCAACGCCAAGCGCGGCCTTGCGACACTCTGTATCGGCGGGGGGATGGGCATCGCCATGTGCGTCGAGCGCGCCTGACCGACCGCCTTCACAACACCTGATCCCTGGGCCCCGGTCGTCTGACCGGCGGCGCCGGGTGCTTTTTCCCAAGTACGCGTTGGACGGTCACGACGGCTCTGCGGCTTTCGGGCGGCGGGTTTTTGTGGTTTCATCGCCCGAGGGCCAGTGATCGGACAGGGAGGGACAAATGGCACGCGTTGCGGTGGTGACGGGCGGGACGCGCGGGATCGGCCGGGCGATCTCCGAAGCCCTCAAAAATGCGGGATATAAAGTCGCCGCGAATTACGTGGGAGACGACGTGAAGGCCCAGGCCTTCAACAGCGAGACCGGCATTGCTGCGTACAAATTCGACGTCGGCGACTACCCCTCCTGCGAGGCTGCCGTGATGCGCATCGAGGCGGAGATCGGTCCAATCGATATACTGGTCAACAACGCCGGGATCACCCGCGACGGACTGGCGCTGCGAATGAAG